>NZ_JBWZET010000135.1:0-4258 GCF_056722145.1 Rhizomicrobium sp.
CCCTGAGGCTGGTGGACGACGCCGGCTTGTCAATGCTGCATGTGTTCCCGCTCAGTCCGCGCCAGGGCACGCCGGCGGCGAAGATGCCGCAACTGGGCCGCGCCGCCGTCAAGGAGCGTGCTGCCCGCCTGAGGGCCAAGGGCGCCGCAGCATTGCAGCAATACTATTCCACGCTGATCGGGCGCGAAGAGACGCTGCTGGTCGAAAAAGCCGGCCTCGGCCGCACGCCATCGTTTGTTCCGGTTGCATTCACCGGCGAAGCAGGCGATTTCGTCCGCGTGCGCATTACCGGCGCCACATCCGACCATCTCACCGGAGACATTGTTTCATGAGGCAATTCGGCGAAGCCCCGCCCCCGCCGACCTTCTTCGAGAAACTCAAGTCCGGCCTCGCCAAAAGCGCGAGCGCGCTCGGCCTCGAAGCCCTGGTCAAGAAAAAGATCGACGACGTTTCGCTGGCGGAACTCGAGGAAGCGCTGATCCGGGCCGATCTCGGCGCCGCCCAAGCCAAGGCGATCACCGCCGCCGTCGCCAAGGGCCGCTATGACAGCGATGTCGCAACGTATGATCTGCGCCACATCATTGCCGACGAGATTTCTAAGATTCTCGAGCCCATCGCCAAGCCGCTCGCCATCGATGCCGCCATCAAGCCATATGTAATCCTGGTCGCCGGCGTCAACGGCACCGGCAAGACCACCACCATCGGCAAGATCGCCGCCAAACTGGCGCGCGAGGGAAAAAAAGTTGTTCTGGCCGCCGGCGATACCTTCCGCGCCGCCGCCATCGAGCAACTGCAAGTCTGGGGCGAGCGGGCGGGCTGCGAAGTGGTATCGCGTGCGGCCGGATCGGATGCGGCGGGGCTTGCGTTCGATGCCTTCACGCGGGCGCGCCAAGTCGGCGCCGATGTTTTGTTGATCGACACCGCAGGACGGCTGCAGAACAAAGCCGGCCTGATGGCGGAGTTGCAGAAAATTGCACGCGTTCTGAAAAAGCAGGACCCTGCGGCACCACACGGCACACTTTTGATACTGGACGCAACCACCGGGCAAAACGCAATCTCGCAAGTGGAAGCCTTCTCCGCTGCTGTTCCTCTCACCGGATTGGTGATGACCAAGCTGGACGGCACCGCCAAAGGCGGTATCCTGGTGGCGCTTGCCGCCAAGTTCGCCATTCCTGTCCATTTTATCGGTGTCGGGGAACGCGAAGAGGATTTGCAGAGCTTCGCGGCGGATAGTTTTGCCAAAGCGCTGACGGGGGCGGCATGAATCCGCAATTAAGACGCAGCTTGGTCGACTTCGGCCCGCTGCTGCTGTTCTTCATCGCCTACAAAGTGTTCGACCTCTACGCCGCCACGGCCACGGTGATGGCGGCCGCGGTCGCTGCCGTCATTCTGGGCTTTGTGTTCGACAGGAAGCTGCATCCCGTACCGCTGGCAACAGCGGTGATCGTGGTGGTGTTCGGCGGCTTGACGCTTTATCTGAACGACAAAATGTTCATCAAGCTGAAGCCGACGATGATTTACGCGCTGTTCGCGACCACACTGCTCGGCGGTCTCGCGTTCAAGCGTCTCTTTGTAAAGTACATTTTGGGTACTGCTGTATCTCTAAACGATGACAAATGGCGCATACTGACGGTCCGCTTCGGCGGCTTCTTCATCGGCATGGCCATTCTCAACGAGTTGATCTGGCGCAATTTTTCCGATGCGATCTGGGTGACCTATCACGTTTTCGGCGCCATCGCGTTGACGGTCCTGTTCTCGCTCAGCCAAGTGCCGTTCCTGCTCAAGCACCAGATCGCGCAAGATAGCGCTCACGACGAAGAATAGTTGCGCGGCGCGCGTTGCCTGGACGCACCTCTTCACGCTAGACAGAGTTGTCGGCCGCGCTATGGTTGGCTATTGTTTGGTATCACGTCCGTCTGTGACGTTGAGAGTCCAGCGTCATGTCGAATAGAGAGAACTGTCGTGCAGGCGCGTGCGGTCTGCCGACCTCGATCTTGCAGAAGCAGGGGTCATCACGATGAAGGGTCAGCGCAAAGTGAATGGGGGCTTTGAACTCGCGGAAGCGCCATCCCATCTTATCAAGCGTTGTCAGCAGTATTTTGGCGATCTTTACGCGCGCGAAGCCGGTTCCTGCGAACTGACCAAGCAGCAATTCACGGTGCTCGCCGCCCTCGAAAACAACGAAGGCGTCAGCCAGACCGCGCTGGTCGAAATGACCGGCATCGACCGCTCGACGCTGGCCGAAATGGTCCGCCGCATGCTCGAGCGCAGCCTCGTCAGCCGCGAACGCACCGAGAAGGATGCGCGTGCCAACGCCGTCGCCATCACCGCCAGCGGCCGCAAGGCCCTGCGCGTGGCGCGTTCGGCCGCCGACCGGGCCGAAAAGGCGCTGCTCGATCCGTTGCCGCCGTCGGAACGCTCGAAGTTCATCAAGGCGCTGTCGACGATCGCTTCGGCCGGCGAGGAATTCGCCGCCAACGGGGCACCGAAGACTCGCGCCAAGACGCGCAAGCGCCGCGGCTGACGGCTCGTCTCAGATTTTGATATCGAGGTTCGTGCCCGGACGGACGTAACCGCCGCTTGCCGCCGCGGGAGCGGGCGCCATCGGCCGTGGCGCCGGTTGTCTCGCCGCGTCCTGGGGAACCGCACTCGCCGGCGTCTGCTTGAACGCCATCGGCTCGAATGCCGCAGGCGTGCCGCGCGGACGCACGGATGTTTGGCTTTGGCTGGCGAGAAGGGCGGCGGCGCTGATTTGCATGGCGTGAGGATTTCAGAACTTGGTTGCCAAATCCTTAGGATCACAGTCCGTACACGAACGATCCTGCCGCTGACCCCATCCGCCAAACCCCTGCCGCAGCGGTCCGGTCGCCGCGCCCACCGGCCCCGATTATCTGCTCCCAAATTGCCGCGGATGCGAGGGAGCTTGCGGCGGCTCAAAAAAACCGGCAATCTCAGGTACTTACCAAGTCGATTGCACCGCCACTCGTGCTGCAGGTGCGCAAAAAGGCTGGACAGGGGCCCGTTTGTGGGCTTGGCTGACCGCGAAGAGGCGGCAGGAACGGGAATGGCGGAAGAGCACAAGGCCGAGGCCCCGGTCGTCATCAAGAAATACGCGAACCGGCGGCTCTACAACACACAGACCTCGAGCTATGTGACCCTCGACCATCTCTCCGAGATGGTGAAGCAGGGCATCGAATTCGAGGTCCATGACGCGCGCACCAGCGAGGACATCACCCGCTCGGTCCTGACCCAGATCATCTTCGAGGAAGAGGCCAAGGGCCAGAACCTGTTGCCGATCCGGTTCCTGCGCCAGCTCATCCGCTTCTACGGCGACCCGATGCAGTCGTTCGTGCCCGGCTATCTCGACCTGTCGATGCAGAGCTTCATCAAGAACCAGGAAGAGATGCGCGAGCGCATCGCCAAGGTGTTCGGCAGCGGCAACCAGGCAGTGGAACAACTGGCACGCCAGAACATGGCGGTGTTCGAACGCTCGATGCAGATGTTCGCGCCGTTCGCTTCGCCGCCGGAGCCACCGCCGCCGGTCAGCGATCTCGACGATCTCAAGACCCAGATGGAAGAAATGCGCCGCCAGCTCGCCGAACTGAGCCAGCGCAAATAGGCCGCCCTACCCCTTCTTGAAATCCGGCTTCAGCAGCGGTTCGCCGAAGAAGAAGCCCTGGAAGTGGTCGACGCCGAAGCCTTCGAGCAGCACCGCTTCTTCCTCGGAGCCGACCCATTCCGCCGTCGTCTTGAGGTTGAAGTTCTTGGCGAGGTCGACCAGCGTGCGCACGAAGATCTGGTTCTCGGGCGAGGTCGTCAACGCGGCGACATACGAGCCATCGATCTTGACCTTGTCGACGCGCAGCATCTGCAGGTTGCGGAACGAGGTATAGCCGGCGCCGAAATCGTCGATGGCGATGCGGCAGCCCATTTCCCTCAGGCGCGATACGAAGCGGGCGTTTTCCTCGAAGTGATGCAGCGCCGCGGTTTCGGTCAGTTCGACCACCAAACGGTTCGCCACCGCCGAATTCTGCTTCACGTATTCGACGAAGGATTGCAGGAACGCCGAATCCTGCGCCGTCGTGCCGGACACATTGACCGACAGATTGATCTCGGGATGGGCGTGCAGCGCCGCGATCGTCATTTCGAGCGCCCGCCGATCGACCAAGCGAACGAGGCCCAGTTGTTCGGCCGCGGGAATGTAATGGCCGGCCGGCGCGATCGACCCGTCGGGCTTGATCATCCTGAGCAGGCATTC
>NZ_JBWZET010000136.1:0-18394 GCF_056722145.1 Rhizomicrobium sp.
CAGCCTGCTGCCGCGCTGTCGCGGGTCAAGGACCTGGTCAGCGTGGAAGGCATTCGCGACAACATGCTGGTCGGCTACGGCCTGGTGGTCGGCCTCAACGGCTCCGGCGATTCGCTCAAGAACGCGCCGTTCACCCAGCAGTCGATCCAAACCATGCTCGAGCGCATGGGCGTCAACACCCGCGGCCAGACCATGCAGACCAAGAACACCGCCGCGGTGATGGTCACGGCCAAGCTGCCGGCGTTCGCCTCCAACGGCTCTGGTGTCGATGTCTCGGTCAGCGCCATGGGCGATGCCAAGTCGCTGCAGGGCGGCACGCTACTCGTCACCACCCTGTTCGGCGCCGACGGCCAGATTTATGCCTTGGCACAAGGCCCGGTGAATATCGGCGGCTTCTCCGCCTCGGGCGATGCCGGCTCGGTCACCAAGGGCGTGCCGACGTCGGGGCGCATCGCCAACGGCGCCATCGTCGAACGCGAAATCGGCTTCAATCTCGCCAGCGAGCGCAGCCTGAAGCTGTCGCTGCACAACCCCGATCTGACCACGGCCTCGCGCATTGCTACCGCCGTCAACGCCTTCATCGGCGTCGGCGTGGCGACCGCGACCGATCCCTCCACCGTCCGTCTCAACGTGCCGGCCGACTACAAGGGCGGCGTCGTCGGGCTGTTGACCGACATCGAACAGGTCAAGATCACCACCGACAGCCCGGCCAAGGTGATCATCAACGAATCCACCGGCGTGATCGTGATGGGCTCCGACGTGCGCATCTCCACCGTCGCCATCGCCCAAGGCAATCTCACCATCAAGGTCACCGAGACCCCGGAAGTGAGCCAGCCCGGCCCGCTTTCCAGCGGCACCACCGAAGTCACGCCGCGCACCAAGATCGATGTCGACGACGGCAAGGGCAAGAAGATGGTGGTGATGCACGAAGGCGTGTCGCTGCAGGCCCTGGTCGACGGCCTCAACGCCCTCGGCGTCGGTCCGCGCGACATCATCTCGATCCTGCAGGCAATCAAGGCGGCCGGCGCGCTGCAGGCCGACATCCAGGTGATCGGATAAGTCGATGAGCGATCTTGCCACCCAGGGAATGACGGCGATCCAGGCGGCGCAGATCCGCAGCCCGGCGCCGACCGGCTCCAAGGCCGCGATCCAGGCGAAGGCGCAGGAATTCGAAGGTGTCTTCGTTTCCCAGATGCTGGGCCAGATGTTTTCGGGGCTGTCCACCGATGGCCCGTTCGGCGGTGGCCAGGGCGAGCAGATGTTCCGCTCGCTGATGCTCGACGAATACGGCAAGCAGATCGCCAAGCAGGGCGGCATCGGTATCGCGAGTTCGGTCAGTGCCGAACTGATCAAGCACCAGGAAGCGGCCGCCGCCGCGGCTGCAGCACCCTCCGCATCCGGAGCACCCCAGCAATGAATCCAGACCGCGAAAAAATCGACCGGCTGATCGTCATGGCCCAGCGCCTTGCCGACGCGATCGAAGGCGACATCGAAGCCTTGCGCACCGGTAGGCCGCAACAGATGCCGTCGCTCGACCCGGAGGTGCAGAAGCTGCTCATCCTCTACGGGCGCGAGGCGCAAGGGGTCGATCCCGGCCGCACCAAATCGCTGCCGGCCGAGGTGAAGAAGAAGCTCGGTGCCGTCACGGCCAAGCTGCGCGACGCGCTCGGGCTGCAGCAGCGCTTGCTCACCCGGATGCGCAATGCGTCGGAAGGCATCGTCAAGGCGGTTGCCGACGAGGTCCAGCGCCAGCGCGCTCCGACCATCACCTATGCGCCGGCGCAAGCGACCAATCGCTACCGCCAGACCAGCGTGCCCATGATCTACAACGGCGTGGTGTGACTCCCACGACAACGGAAGCGGCCGCCGGGCACCCGCCTTGCGGCCGTTTTTGTCTGGGCTGGGATGATCAGGCCGACAGGATCGACAGCGCCATCGACGAGTCGGTGCTCTGGTTGTTGAGATAGCTCGTCATCGCCGCCGACAGCGTCTGGTTGGACGTGTTCGTCGCGGTGCTGGCGGAGGTGGACGAGGTCGGCGAGTTGGTCGTCTGATAGATCTTCTGGATCGCGCTGAGGACGTTGTTCAGTTCGGCGCGGGCCGCACCGGCATCGGTCGACGTCAGCAGGCTGAGATTGGACGGCAGGCCGACCGCATAGGTGGCGTTGGTACTCGACGAGGAAGCCGCTGAGGAGCCGGACGGCGCGTTGTACAGAGTCTGGGCGGCGATGCCGAGGCGACCGAGCGCGTCGGAAGTGGCCGGACCGGAGATCAGCTTGGCGGTGACGCCGGAGCTGACTGCGATCTGCAACGACGATCCGCTCGAGGAGTAATTCACCGAGGCCTTGCCGAAGCTGCCGAGCTGCGCGTTGAGCTTGGTGCACAACGTCGTCAGGGTTTCGCCCTTGTCGATGGTGATGTTGAAGGTGCGGGTGGAGGCGCTGTCGATTTCCATCTTGAAGGAGTCGCCGGCGCGCAAGGTGGTCGAGTTGGAGAGCGAGGAATCCTGCTTGCCCTGGACCTGGCCGAGCGGCAGGCCGAGCGAATCGAGCACGCTCGAGCCGTTGCTGGCGAACGCGACGCCGCTGCCGATCGACTGGCCGTCGAGGCCGCCATACTGGCGCACCCAATTGACCGAGCCGCTGGTGGCGACCGACGCCACGAACATGTTGGAGCCGTCGGCGACATTGCGCGAATTGCCGGCGAAGGTGCCGCTGGTGCTGCCGGCGACATAGACCGTGCCGTCGCTTCCGACCGTCAGCGCCGCGCCCTTGTCGTTGGCCGAGGTGCCGAGATAAGTGACTTGGGCCGACGAGGAATCCACTGCGGCGCCGGTATCGTTGGCGGTAAACAGGAAGGCATCGGTGTTGCCGGACGCCGCGGTTCCGCCGGCCGTCGTGCCGTTGAGGCTCGAACTTGAGGTCGTGCCGGAGACGTAGATCTTGCCGTTCTGGACCGTCAAATCCGACACCGCGCCGCCGCTGCCGAGCGCGCCCATGTCGTAGGTCCAGGTCGGCGTTGAGGAGATGTTGCCGCCGGCGTATTTCGACAGGATGGCGTGACCGTCCTGGACCGACGCGACCACGAGGTCGCCGGTCGACGTCACGGCCGTGGCCGACACCGTATCGGCGCCGCTGGTGCCGAACTGGTTCTCGGAGGTGATCTTGCCCTTGTTGGAAATGGTGGCGAGATAGGCGTCGGTGCCGCCCTGGTTGACCTGGCCCGAGCCGATCACGTTGCTGGTGGTGCCGCCGATATAGACGGTGCCGTCGCTGCCGACGCTGACCGAGGTGGCGCTGTTCTGGTTGAGGGTCGGGACCTGCGCCGTCCACAGCTGATTGCCGTTGGCGTCGTATTGGGTGGCATAGCTTTCGGCGTTGCCGTTGGTCAGTGCCGTCGAGGTCAAAGCCGAAGTGGTCGAACCGACGATGGTTACGCCGCCGTTGGGATTGAGCGCCAGCGCATTGCCGGTGGCGGTGCCGGTCGATCCCAGCATACGTTGCCACTGCATATTGCCGGCGGAATCGTATTTGGTGAGATAGACGTCCTGGTCGCCCTGATTGAGCTCGCTGCCGAGATCACCGGAGGCGGTGCCCATGACATAGACGTTGCCCGAGGAATCCACCACGGTGGACGAAGCCGTGGTAGTGCCGTTGGTGGGATTCATGGTGCGGGCATAATCGGCGGTCGGATCGCCGTTCGACAAATCGCTGATCTTAATCAGGCGGCCCTGATTGTCCGCCGTCGCGGTGGTCGTTGAATTGGTGATGCCGGTGGTGGCCGAAACGTAGAGCGATGGTGCCGATGCGGCCGACAGTGATACCTGCTCGGCGCCGCCGGGAACGACTTCGAGCGAATAGGCTTGCTTGGCAATATCGGTGGCAGTGGTGGCGGAGATGTCGCCCGCCGTCATGTCCTTCTTGAAACGCGTCGATACTCCGGCCGCCTGCAGCTGCGAATTCACGTAAGTGACGAGGTTCGTCATGGTGAGATCGCCGTCGACCTTGGACAGATCGATGTTGATCGCCTGCTGCGTGCCGTTCTTGGTGACGTTGATGGTGAAGCTGTCGGACTTGGACAGTCCCGGCAGCGGGTTGTTGATGGTGGTGCCGCTCGCCAGCGTGTTGGTGACGTAGCTGAAGGTCGGGCTCGCCACCGTCGCCGCCGAAGTCACCGAGGACGCCGGCTGCTGCGCCTGCAGCGTGAAATTGTTGAAGGTGGTCGAACCGATGTAGTCCTGGATCTGCTGCATTCCGGCCTGCAGACGCGTGTCATAGCCGGCCGCCTGGCCTTCGGTGACCCCGTCGCGCTTGGCCATGGTGGCGAGATACGACAGGTTGTTCACCGCCGCATAGAGCGCGAAGAGCTTCTGATTGTCCTGTTCGGTCTTGGTGTCGGTCGAGATGCCGGCACTGAGCGGCACTTTCGAGGTGTCGATGAAGGCGGTCGCGCTCGATTTCGCCAATGCCGAAATCGCCGGATCGAGCGAAGCGGTCGAATTGAGCACTTCGGCGTCGCGCTGCTGCTGGCTTTCGGTCGCCGCCGTGCTCCAGGGCGTGACGTCATTGGCGGTGGCGCTCGACTTGGACGACGTCGAGGAAGACGACGAACTTGTAGCGCTTGGCAACGAATTGGCCGCGCGCAGGGCCGCCTGCTGGGCCTGAGCACTGTAGTAGCTCAGCAGCGTCGAGGTATCGAAGGTGGTGATCGAAACCGCCATGGCGCGCGTACAAGAGAACCCTTGAAAACAGGGCATATTCGCGCATTCCCACTTAATATCCACTTAACATCGCAACGTGCTTAACCGGCTCTTAACAGGCCTTGAGCGACAACGGCGGCATGGATCCGTATGCCCAGGGTGCGAAGCTTGCCGCCGCCGGCCGTCTCAGCGAGGCGATCGCGGCGTTCGAGCAGGCGCTCATCGTCAAGCCTGACGACAGGCGCGCCTTGTTCGCGCTCGGCAACGCGGCGCGTACGCTCGGCCTCGGCGCGGCGGCGGAAAATTTTTATCGCCGCGTCCTGGCGCTCGAACCGGGCCGGGTTGAGGTGCTAGTCAATCTCGCCAATCTGAAGCGGTCCGAAGGCGATTTCGCTACCGCGGCGGCGCTGATCCGCCCCGCTTTGGCACAAAACCCCGATGATCCCGCCCTGATGTTGACGCTGGGCTCGATTTTTCGCGAATCCGGCGAGGCCGCCGCGGCGATCGCGCAGTATCGCGCGGTGCTGGCAAAGTGTCCCGGCTCGGTAGCGGCGCTGGTCAATCTCGCCGACATGCTGTCCGACGACGGCGAGGACCGCGAAGCGCTGATCCTGTACGACCGGGCCTTGAAAGCCGAACCCGACAACGCCCAGGCCCGTCTCAACCGCGCTATCCTGCATCTGTTGCGCGGCAACCTGAAAGACGGCTGGCGCGATTATGCCGCACGCCTGAAGGTGCCGGGCAAGGTGCCGCTGGCCGACCACGGCCTCAAACGGTGGGATGGCTCGACTCTCAAGCGCACCCGCCTGCTGGTGTCGGCGGAACAAGGTGTCGGCGATCATCTGATGTTCGCCAGTCTCATCCCGGAAGTGGCGGCGCGCGCGAAAGCCGACGGCGGATCGTTGCTGTTGGAATGCGAGCCGCGTCTCAACGCCCTGTTCGCTCGTTCGTTCGGCGTCGCGACGCACGACTGGGATTTCTACAAGCGCGACGGCGTCGCACGCACCCGCTACGGCTGGCTGAAGGCGGCGGGCGGCGCCAATGCGTTCGTCGAGATGGGCAGCCTGCCGCGGCTGCTGCGCAAGACCATCGCTTCGTTTCCGGTGCCGCACGCATTTCTGATTGCCGATACGGAAGAAGCGGCGCGCTGGCAAAAAAAGTTCTCACACCTGCCGCGGCCGTGGATCGCGGTGTGCTGGCGCTCGGGTTCGGTCGGCGGCGCGCGCGCCGTGCAATATGCTTCGCTGAACGCCTGGGGCAAGATGCTCAGCCAAGCGCCGGGCAGTTTCGTCGTCGCCCAATACGACGTGGAACCCGACGAGGTCGACGCCCTTGAGGCGATCAGCGGGCGGGCGCTGTTCGTGCCCGAAGGGATCGACCAGAAACAGGAACTCGATCGCACCGCGGCGCTGTTGTCGGTGTGCGATGGCGTGGTCAGTGCCCCAACGGCGGTGTCATGGCTCGCCGCCGGTCTCGGCGTGCCGACCTTCAAGCCGCTCTACGACCTCAGCTGGCCGAGTTTCGGCACAGACTACGAGCCGTTCGCGCCGGCCGCGCGCTGCCTGATGCCGAAGCAGCGTGGCGACTGGTCCGACGTGATGGCGCAGGCGCTGGTCGCGCTCAGAGCGCTACCGGCTTAGCCGGATTGGCCCGTCGCGCCGTCAGTTCGCCGGCAATGTCGGCGGCGATGCGTGCCGCGCCCGCGCCGTCGATGGTCATCAGGCCCGCCGCCCGCATCTCGCGCCGGCGGCCACTGTCGCCGAGCAGCGACCGTACCGCCTTGGCGATTTCGTCGGGCTTGATCCTGTCCATGTGGCCGAGATTGACGCCCATGCCGGCGTCGGCGAACGCCGAAGCCGATTGGACGTGATCGTCGCTGATGCCGAGGTAAAGCGCCGGCACGCCGCATGCGGCAAGTTCGTAGGCGGTGACGCCGAACGCCACCAGCGCGACATCGCACGCGGCGAATTCCGTCGCCAACCCCCGCGCGCCTTCCACGGTTTCGAAATTCGGCGACAGCCCGACGAGGGTGCGCGCCAGCCGGTTCTTGTCGGCGAAACCGGGTCCGATGACGAAGCGGGCGCGGAATACCGGATCGAGCTTTTTGAGGCCCTGCGCGCACTTCAGCGTCAGCCCGAACGGATCGGAGCCGCCCATGGTGACGAGCAGTGTCGGACACGGCGATTGCTTGCGCGGCCGTTCGCACGCCTGTTGCGGACCGAGCAGCGCCCATTGCCAGCCGACGCGCGGAGCGCAGGCCGTGCCGGTCCATTCCATTTTCGCGACTTGCGGCAGCGGCGGATAATAGGCGACGTCGCAGCCGAGCCGGCGCTCGGAGCCGTCATCCACCGTGATCTTCAGCGGCCCCTTCAGGTCGGCGATCGCCTGGCGCGACGGGCCTTCGCGGCAATCGAGAATCACCAGATCGGGATCCTTGGCGGCGGAAAGGAATTCGCCTTCGGGTCCGTCGATCAGTTTGGCGGCGAAGCCGGCCTGGCGGATCGGCGCCAGCGCGTCCTCGTTGCCGTTGACGGCGAACACCGCGCCGATGCCTTCGCGGTCGCGCAAGGCCCGCGCCAGCGCGATCATCCGTTTGACATGGCCGAAACCGTAGTCGCCGCCGCCGTCGCAGCGGATCAGGGCGAGGCCGCCTTGCGGCGTGATGTCCTTCTGGCGGACGTGGGCGTTGATCTCGCGCAGCATCGGTTCGCGCTCCAACAAGAGAAGCAGATCGCTGAGCGCGGCCTCGCCGGCTTTGGCCGCAAGGCGCGCATGCACCGCTTCGACGAAACTCAAGTCGTCGGGAGTATCGACCGTGAGGCGCGTGCCCTTCTTGGCGAGCTTGGGATAGGCCTTGGCGCGGGCGATCGGCACGAAATCGGGGTGGAGCTTGAAATAGCCGGTGACATGCTCCTTGGCGACCGCATCGTCGTGCGCCACCAGCATCAGCTTGTCGAGAGCAACGCGGGTGAAGGGATCGACACCGCAATGGGCGGTTTCGGCATTCTCCTCGAGCAGCACATAGCCGCCGTTCTGCTCGATCAGCGCCTCAACCAGATGGTCGATGAACTCGGCGTCGATGAACGGCGAATCGGCGTTGACCCGCACGATCACGTCGGCGTCGGTGACTTCCGCCGCCCGGGCAAAGCGGGCGAGCACGTCGTCCTCGGGACCGCGCACGGCGACGAGGTTATTGGCGGCACAGAATTCCACGATCGCGTCGTCGAGCGGATTGGTGCTGGTGGCCACCGCGATCGCCTCGATCAGCTTCGACTTCCTGAGGCGATGAACGATGTGCCACAGCAGCGGCTTGCCCGCGACCGGCTTCAACACCTTGCCGGGCAGGCGAGTCGATCCCATTCGCGCCTGGATGACGGCGACGATACGCGGACTCATGGCCTAAGGCTCCCAGACGGCGCGCAGCGACTTCAGCGGACGCATGCCGTCGGATGGATCGGCCCGCCAGGCCCGATCATCGGCTTCCGAAGGTTGCGGTTCCTTGAATCCGGTGCCGTCGGATTGAGTAGATTCCCGTATACGGGCGATGACTGGGGCAATTTCACCCGGCAGCCAGCAGTGACCGGACGCGTATTCGGCGCCGCGTCCGTCAAGATCGAGGTGGAATTCCACGGTGGCTGCGTGCCAGCGATGCACCGCCCGTTCGATCACCGCCGGCCGGCGGGTGTGGTCGGACCAGCCGACCTTGACGCCGGTGACATCGCGCAACGACTGGATGGCGGCGAGATTGGCCTCTGCTGCCGGGGTCGGATAGGCCGAGACGCAATGGAGCAGCGTGATGTCGCTGCAGCCGGCGTCTTTCAAGGTCGTGACCGCGGCCAGGATTTCGTCCATCGTCGCCATGCCGGTGGATAGCACCACCGGTTTGCCGGTGGCGGCGCAGTCGGCCAGCAATTCCGTGACCATCAGCTCATAGGACGCCACCTTGTAAAAGGCGACATAGGGCCGGAGTTCGGCCACCGCCTTACGGTAAAACGGGGTGCACGAGAACAGTATTTTCTTTTCCAAACACCGTTCGGCAATCGGTGCCAAATGCTCCAGCGGCAGCTCCCAGTCCTTGCGGACCCGGTGCAGCGGGCTTTTGGCGAGGATTTCGGGGGCGAACAGCCGGTCGATGCGGAACAGCTGGAATTTCACCGCGTCGCAGCCGGCCGCGGCGGCGACATCGACGAATTTCAAGGCGCGGGCCAGCTCGCGACCGTGGTTGGAGGAGGCTTCGGCAATGAAGATCGGGCTCGGCATGCGATTCGCTCCTTAACGGTTTCTAAAGCCGGGTTGGCTAAAAGAGGGTTAACGAGAGGTTGTCCGATGCCCACCGCAGAAACCGTTTGTTGGAACGGTCACGCGGGCCCCAAGCTGGCCCAGGTCAAGGAATTCGACATCATCGCCTGCACCCGCTGCGGCTTCGTTCACGCCACCCCCCTGCCCGCTCCGGAAAGCCTCGTTGCCACCTATCGCGACGACTACTATGTCGAGGAAAAACCGACCTTTCTGGCCTATGCTGGCGAGGACCAGGCCTGGGCCGAGATGTTCCAGACCGACCGCCTCGTGATTTTCGAGAAGCTCTTGCCGGCCGAGCGCCGACGCTTGCTCGACATTGGCTCCGGCCCTGGCTTTTTCTTGAAAACCGCCCAGGACCGCGGCTGGCAAGTGAAGGGCATTGAGCCCTCGCGCCAAGCCGCTGCCCACGCCCGCGGCCTCGGCCTTGAAATTGTGGAAGCCTTTTTCGGCCCCGATACTGCCCCGACGCTCGGCCATTTCGATGCCGTACACCTCAACAATGTGCTGGAGCATTTGCCCGATCCGATCGGCCTGCTCACCCTGGCGCGCGATCTGATCGAGCCCGGCGGGCTGATCTGCATCAACGTGCCCAACGACTATTCGCCGTTCCAGATCGCCGGCCGCGGGGCCGTCGGGGCGCCGGAATGGTGGCTGGCCCCTCCCCATCACCTCAACTATTTCAATTTCGACTCCGGTACGCGCCTGCTCGAACGTCTCGGCTTCACGGTGGTGGAACGCACCACCAGCTTCCCGATGGAGCTGTTCTTGATGATGGGCGAGAACTACATCGGCCAGGACGACACCGGACGCGCCTGTCACAACCGCCGCAAGCGCTTCGACCTCGCCTTCGACGCCGCCGGGCTCGGCGAAACGCGGCGCGCCTTCTACCGGGCGCTGGCCGGTCTCGGCATCGGCCGCGAAGCCGTGCTGATCGCGGTCAAACGGTAAGGCTGGCTTTCAAACAAGACCTGGTCCGGTTCGCTCTGCGTTTGGCGGCGAGCGGGGATGCGCGGCGCGAATGGTCGCGGGGAATTGCGCCCGGTGTCAAAGCCGGAACGCGTTCCCTGCGATAGCGAATTGTTAAGCAACCCCGGCGGAAGATGGTTACCAGTCTCCTTCTGGGCCTTCTGCCGATGCAGGACTTTTGTGAACTTTGTGGCCGCGACGGGCTGACGCTCGCCTATGCGCCCGACCATTCGCATCGCGGCATCAGCGTTCACGTCTGCTGCTTCTGCGGTCTGGTGCAGAGTCTGCCGCGGATCGATCACCAACCGGGCGCGGCGAGCCGCGACACGCTCCGATTCGGCAAAGGTTTCCGCTCGCACGTCGCGCTCGCTGCCTTGAAGCGGCATATCACCACCGATCATTTCCGGCTGATCGATGTCGGCTCCAATCGCGCCGTCTTCGTCGCCGCTCTGACGCAGGCATTCCCCGCCGCTGATGTCGTAGCAGTCGAACCCGACGCGCACGTCGCCAATGCCGCCGCCGAAAAGGCCGAGCTGCATGTGGCGCGCATCGAATCGCTGAAGCTCGATGCCGGCGCCTTCGACGTCGTTCATTCCTGCCACACCATCGAACACCTCGCCCATCCGGCGCGCGTCTTGAAGGATCACGCCCGCATCCTGAAACCGGGCGGACTTCTCATCCTCGACGCCCCCAATATCGCGGTCACAGGCTCCGAAGACATCCTCGAGGAATGGTTCGCCGACAAGCACCTCTACCATTTCTCCGCCCGCACCCTGACCCGCATGGTCGAAGCGGCCGGCTTCGAGATTCTCGAACAGCCCGATCCCAGCGATCTCGAAAACCTTTTCATCGTCGCGCGCAAAAGCGGCACGCCGCACAAAGCGGAGCCCGACCCGGCCGAAGTCGACCGCGCGGTCGAACTCGTCTCCAGCTATGCCGCCACTCGCGCCCACAATGTCGAGGCGCTGCACACGCTGGTCGAAGACCTCGCCGGCTTGACCGCGCAAGGCGTCGCGGTGTGGGGCGCCGGACGGCTGTTCGATACCCTGGTGATCCATGGCGGCTTCGATCCGAAAAATCTCGCTGTCCTGATCGACACCCATCTGAAGGCCCATGTCGGCGAACGCCATGGCGTCGCGCTCAGCGATCCGGCGGCGCTCGCGACTGTCAAGCCCGGTGTTGTCGTCGTCTTGACCCGCGCCAACCGCACCGCCATTGCCGCCGAAGCCAAAACCCTGGCGCCCGGCGCCGAGGTGATCGCCTTCACTGATCTGTTAAGCCGCGCCCGCCTCAAACGGGCCGCGTAGTCGTGTTTCGCGCTTTCGAAAGCGCTCCTTGAGGGGAAATGCCCATGCCGATTTGCGCTACCGTGAAAGAGACGGCCTTTCTGAATGCGACGGCGTTTCCCGTCGTGTCCGCGCCGGATATCGAAACCCAGATCGCCGAGGCTGCCCGCTTCTCGCGGCGCCACCTGATCGCCTCGATCTATCGCGCCACCTCGGGTCATCCCGGCGGCGCGCTGTCGTGCGCTGACATCATGGCGTGCCTGTTCGGGGCTGAACTCAACATCTGGCCGTCGAGCGTCAACGATCCCCAGCGCGATCGCTTCGTGCTGTCGAAAGGCCATGCCTGCCCGACGCTGTACGCGATCGCCGCCTGGCACGGCTTCTGCGACAAGAAGGAATCGCTGAATCTGCGCAAGCTCGGCAGTCCGTTCCAGGGCCATCCGCATGTGCGCGACCTGCCGTGGGTCGAAACCTCCACCGGCTCGCTCGGGCAAGGCTTTTCGGTCGCCATGGGCATGGCGATGGGCCTCAGGATGCAGAAAATTCGCGCCCGCGTTTACACCCTGCTCGGCGACGGCGAGATGCAGGAAGGCAGCGTGTGGGAGACCGCGATGTGCTCGGCTCACCACAAGCTCGACAACCTTTGCGCGATCATCGACTACAACAAGATGCAGTCGGATGCGCTGAACGAGGAGATTTGTGGCCTCCACCCGCTCGCCGACAAATGGCGTGCCTTCGGCTGGGACGTGTTCGAGATCGACGGCCACAACGTGCCGCAGATCCTCTCCACCTTCCACCGCGCCGCCACCACCCACGGCAAACCGTCGGTGATCATCGCCCATACCCTCAAGGGCAAGGGCATTCCCTACATGGAAGGCAGCCCCGCCTGGCACGGCAGCGTCAAGCTGACCCGCGAACAGGCTGAAACCGCCCTGCAAGCACTCGACTGCACCGCCGACGAAATCAAGGAGTTCCTCGATGTCTGATAATAGCGCCCCCGCCCTGATCGGTTCGTCCGGCGACAGCCTGCGTGAAGCGTTCGGCAAGGAACTCACCCGCCTCGCCCCGGAATATCCCAATCTCGTGGTGCTCGATGCCGACGTCGCCGGTGGCACCGGCGTGCATCATTTCCGCAAAAGCCATCCTGACAAGTTCATCCAGTGCGGCATCGCCGAGCAGAACATGGTCGCGGCCGCGGCCGGACTAGCCGCCACCGGCATGATCCCCGTCGTTACCGGCTTCGCTTGCTTCCTCGAGCGCGCTTATGAACAGGCCCGCCTGTCGGTCGCTTATGCGCGGCGCAATGTGAAGATCGTCGCCAGCCATCCCGGCCTCGACGTCGGGCCGGACGGCGGTTCGGCCCAGGCAATGGAAGACATGGCGGCGTTCCGCGCCATTCCGGGCATGGTGGTGATTTCCCCCGCCGACCCGATCGAACAGGCGCTCGCGACCCGCGCCATCCTCGACTACGACGGCCCGGTCTATATGCGCACCGGCCGCTCGGGGTCCGTCCGCCTGTTCAACAACGACCACGTCTTCGAGATCGGCAAGGGCCAGATCATCCGCCACGGCACCGACGTGACCCTGGTCGCCTGCGGTGTGGAAGTCGCCCGCTCGCTGAAGGCCGCAGAAATTCTGGCCGAAGAAGGCATCGAGGCGCGCGTCGTCAATATGCCGACCATCAAGCCGATCGACGAAGCCTTGCTGCGCCGTTGCGTGCTCGAGACCGGCTGCCTGGTCACGGCCGAAGATCACAACATCTACGGCGGGCTGGGCTCGGCGGTTGCCGAAGCGGTGACCAAGCATCACCCCTGCCCGATCGAGTTCGTCGGCCTCAAGGACAGTTTCGGCACCTCGGGCGAGCCCGACGAACTGGCCGAATATTTCCAGATCACGGCGCCCTTCATCGCCGAAGCCGCCAAACGCGCCATGGAGCGCAAGGACCGTCTGCAATGACATCGCTCACCGGCAAAATTGCTCTCGTCACCGGCGCGTCGCGCGGCATTGGCAAGGCCATTGCATTGGCGCTGCTGGAAGCGGGCGCCAAGGTGGCGGTCGGCTACAACACCAATGCCGCCGGCGCCGACGAGCTGGAAGCGGCCTTCGACAACGCCTTCGCGGTGAAGCTGGACATTCGCAAGCGCGCTTCGATTCAAACGGCGTTCAAGAAGACCGCCAAGCACTTCCAGGCGCCAGTGGAAATCCTCGTCAACAACGCCGCCATCGCCGACGAGCGGCCGATGGAGACCATCACCGACGCGCAATGGGACCGCATGCTCGAAACCAATTTGCGCGGGCCTTTCATCGCGACGCAGGAAGCCTTGCCGGCAATGCTCGAAGGCGGCTGGGGCCGCATCGTCAATATCGTGTCGATCGGCGGTCAGTGGGGCGGCAAGAATCAGGTCCACTACGCGGCCTCCAAAGCGGCGCTGATCAACTTCACCCAGTCGTGCGCGCGGCTCTATTCGGACAAGGGCATCACCTCGAACGCCGTGTCGCCGGGCCTGGTCGCCACCGACATGGCGGCGAAGGAGCTGAACACCAAGGCGGGCAAGAAGAAGGCGGCGGCGATCCCGCTCGGGCGCATCGCTTATGCCAAGGAAGTCGCCGACGTGGTGACGTTCCTGGCCTCGCCGGAAGCCTCTTATGTCACCGGCCAGACCATCAACGTCAACGGCGGCATGTATTTCGGATGAAGACGCTGCTCATCGTGTCGGGCGGGGTGGAAGCCGCGGCGGCGGTCAAGCGGGCCAAGGAGATGGGGCTGTACGTCGTGTGCAGCGACATCAATCCCGAGGCACCCGGCTTTGCCCTTGCCGACTCGGCCCTCATTGCCGACGTTTACGGCCCCTCCGATACGGCTGCGGCAGCGGAGCGCTTTCACAACAAGATCCGCAATATCGACGGCGTCATCTGCGTCGCTGCCGATGCGCCCTTGACGGTGGCGGCGGTCAATGAACGGCTGGGGCTGAAGGGCCTCACCCGCCAAAGTGCCGAATGGGCGACCGACAAGCTCGCGATGAAGGAGCGCTTCGCTGCCTGCGGCGTGCCGGTGCCATGGTTCTCGGCGGTGCATACGGCGCCGGAATTGCTGCGGATCGTCGCCGAACGCGGCCGCGATCTCGTCATCAAGCCAGTGGATTCGCGTGGGTCCCGCGGCGTCCAGCGTCTGTCGCTGGTTCGCGATCTCGCCAAGGCGTTCCAGTTCGCCCGCGATTACTCGCCGACCCAGCGCGTGATGGTGGAGCAGTATCTGCCCGGTCCCCAGGTTTCCACCGAAAGCCATGTGGTGGATGGCATTTGCTACACCTCGGGCTTTTCGGACCGCAATTACGAATATCTCGACAAGTACGCCCCTTATTTCATCGAAAACGGCGGCGACATGCCGACCGCGTTGCCGGCCGACATCTACGAGCGCGTGCTCGACGTCCAGGCCGATGCGGCGGCGGCGCTCGGCGTCACCCGCGGCACCGTTAAGGGCGACATCGTCGTGCATGACGGCCATGTCTATGTCATCGAGCTGGCGGCGCGCCTGTCGGGCGGATTCTTCTGCACCCAGGAAATCCCGATGAACACCGGCGTCGATTTCATCGGCGCTGCCATCCGCATCGCGCTGGGCGAAAATCCGGACGCCGAAGAGATGACGCCGAAATTCCAGAAATTCATCACCCAGCGCTACATCTTCCCCGATCCCGGCACGGTGGTCGCGACCTCCGGCGCCGACGCGGCATGGCAAGTGCCGGGCGTGCTGGAAGTCAACATCACCGCCAGGAAAGGCGACATAATCCCGCCGGCCGGCGACAAGCGGCCGTCCGGTGCCATGGTGATCGCCACCGGAGCCAATCGCGCCGAAGCCCGCGCCGCGGCCAGTGCCGCTCTGGCCCGCATCAAGGTCGTGACCCAATGACGGCGCCATATGCCGCGTCCGCCTTCCAGGCCGGGGTCGGCACGCTGCGCCTGTTCGCGTTTTTTCATTTGAACCTCGCCTATTCCTCGATCGAAGAGGAGCAGCGCGGCGAGGTGATCGAGAAATGCTATCGCCCGCTGCTGCATCTGGCCGAAACGGTGGGCCCGATCGGGGTGGAGGCGTCCGGCTTTACGCTGGAAGAAATCGCGGCTCGCAGCCCCGAGTGGATCGCCGAGCTGAAGCGGTTGATCGCGTCCGGCAGGGTGGAGTTCATCGGCTGCGGCTACAGCCAGATGATCGGCCCCCTGGTGCCGTGGCGGGTCACCGAAGCCAATCTCGCGCTCGGCAACGCCATCTATCAGAACCTCCTCGGCCTCACCCCGCGCGTGGCCCTCATCAATGAGCAGGCCTATGCCGCCGGTCTGGTCGGGCATTATCGCGATGCCGGCTACGACGCCATCATCATGGACTGGGACAATCCCGGCTCGACCCATGACTGGCCGGCAGAAACGCAATACGGCGTGCAGCGTGCCCTCGGTCCCGACGGCCGCACCATCGCGCTGTTGTGGTCGAACACCGTCGCCTTCCAGAAGCTGCAGCGCTATGCCCACGGCGATGTTCCGCGTGACGATTATCTCGCCTATGTCCGCCGCCAGCGCGGCACCGCCGACCGCGCCCTTTGTCTTTATGCCAGCGATGCCGAGATTTTCGATTTCCGCCCCGGCCGCTACAAGACCGAGGAGAAAATCGGCGCGATTTCCGAATGGAAGAAGCTGGAAGAGGCCCTCGCCGCCCTGCATGACGAACCCGGCTGCGCCATGGTGCGCCCCTCCGATCTCCTCGCTCCACCGTCCGGTGCCGCGCTGCGGCTTGAAACCGCCGCCGTGCCGATCCCGGTCAAGAAGCAGCGCAAATACGCGCTGTCGCGCTGGGCGGTGACGGGCCGCGATGATCTTGCCGCCAACGCCGCCTGCCAGCGCCTCTACCAGGCCCTCGTCGCGACCGACGCCGAGCCATGGGCGTGGAAGGAACTCTGCGGGCTATGGGCGAGCGATTGGCGCACCCATATCACGGCCAAGCGCTGGGCCGGGTTCGAACGCCGCTTGAGGGCCGCGCGGCAGCGCTTTCCCTTTCCCGACGCGGCCCTGCCGCCGCCGCCGCAAGGCCCTGCCACCCAAGACCGCCTCATCGCCATCCACACCCCGGCCGTCGCAGCCGAGCTTGATCGCCGTCGCGGCCTGGCGTTGAAAGAGGTGCGCTTCAATGGTGGCGCCCCGCTGATCGGCATGGTGGCGCACGGCACCTTCGACGACATCGCGCTGCAGGCCGACTGGTACACCGGCAACGCCGTGTTCGAAGGCCCCGGCGAGCACAAGGTCACCGATCTCGAATGGGGCGAGGCCCACGTCTGGCGCGAAGGTGCCGACACCCTGGCCTTCACCCGGGTGGAAACCCCCAAGGGGCCGATCGAAAAGACCCTACGTTTTTGTGCCGACCGCGCGCAGATCGATTTCGACATCACCTTCCACTGGGACGACTGGGGCCGCGGCTCGCTTCGCCTTGGCCATGTGACGCTGCTACCCGGCGCCTTCCATTGGCCGGCGCTGACGCTGACCACCCATAATGGCGGCAAGGAGCCGGAAACCTTCGCGCTTGACGGCGAAACCATCGAACACGGCGCCCCGGTGTCGTTTCTGGTGTCGGCGGCCCATGGCCTCGGGATGACCGAAGGCTGGGCCGAAATCGGCGACACCACCAACCGCATTCGAGTCAGCGTCGACCGCGCCACCGCGCCGCTGCTTGGGCTTTTGACCCACCGCCAGGTGCGCGGCGGGGTGTTCTGCCAGCTAGCATTGTCGGCGCTCGAACTCGATGACACCCGTAAGCCGACGGCGCTGCAAAATGGCCCCAGACGTTTCCGTTTCAGCGTAAACGCCTCCTTTCCGTCAGGGTCTTGTTAACCGCAATCTGCAACGATCCCTTCCGATATGGCGAGTGCCCGAACCAGCGAGTGATGGTCCCATGGTCCAGCGCGTGAAAAAGGTCTTCCTCGAAGGCGAGGCTGCCGAGCCCGAATCCCTGGCGACGGAGCTGCGTGATTTTTCCCAGCCCTGGATCGATCTCAACGACAAGCAGATCCTGGTCACCGGCGGCACCGGTTCGTTCGGCAATCATTTCGTCAAGACCGTGCTGGCGCAGTACAAGCCGCGCCGGCTGATTGTCTATTCGCGCGACGAGTTGAAGCAGTACGAGATGCAGATGCGCTTCCCGGCGGAACAGCATCCCTGCATGCGCTTCTTCATCGGCGACGTGCGCGACCGCGACCGGCTCGATCTCGCCATGAACAATGTCGACTACATCGTGCACGCCGCGGCGCTGAAGCAGGTGCCCGCCGCCGAATACAATCCGTTCGAGTGCATTCGCACCAACGTGCTCGGTGCCGAGAATTTGGTCTATGCGGCGCTGCGCAACAACGTCAAAAAAGTCATCGCGCTCTCCACCGACAAGGCCGCCAATCCGGTCAACCTCTACGGCGCCTCGAAGCTCGCCTCCGACAAGATCTTCATCGCCGCCAACAACCTCTCGGGATCCCTCGGATCCCGCTTCGCCGTCGTCCGCTACGGCAATGTCGTGGGCTCCCGCGGCTCCGTCATCCCCTTCTTCAAGAAGCTCATCGCCGAGGGCGCCGACCACCTCCCCATCACCGACGAGCGCATGACCCGCTTCTGGATCACCCTGACCCAAGGCGTCAATCTGGTGCTGTCGTCGATGGAGATGTGCAAAGGCGGCGAAATCTTTGTGCCGAAGATTCCATCGACCACCATCACCGGGCTTGCCACCCTGCTGGGGCCGCAACTGCCGCAGAAAGTGGTCGGCATCCGCCCCGGCGAGAAGCTGCACGAGACCATGATTCCGGCCGACGATTCGCATTGGACGCTGGAGCTTGATGACCGCTATGTGATCTTGGCGAGCTTTGCCGCTGCGTTGCGCGAGGCTTACATCAATCGCGGCGCCCAGCCGGTGCCCGAGGGCTTTGCCTATTCAAGCGACAACAATCCCGAACAGCTTGACGCCCGCGGCCTGCAGCAACTTTTGGCGCAGGCCTACGCATGACCGCGCCCGAGCCCAAACCGCAAGGCGCGCCGGCGTTCCTGCCGTATGGGCGGCAGATTATTGAGGACGACGACATCGCTGCGGTGACGGCCGCGCTGAAGAGCGATTATCTCACGACCGGCC
>NZ_JBWZET010000137.1:0-2497 GCF_056722145.1 Rhizomicrobium sp.
CATCAACCTCGGGCTCGACCTCGCCGGCGGCAGCCACCTGCTGCTCGAGGCCAACGCCGATCAGGTGAGCAGCCAGCGGCTGGAGGCGATGGAGGAATCGGTCCGCACCAAGTTCCGGCTCAACGGCAAAGTGCGCATCGGCGACATTTCCAACCGCCACGGCGCGCTGTCGTTCATGGTCGAGGACCCGAGCCAGGTCGACGCCGCGCGCGAACTGGTGCTGCCGCTGACCAACGGCGCCGGCCTCACCGGCAAGCGCGACTGGGACCTCGGCATCGTCGATACCAGCCGCATCGTGCTGACCCCGACGAAGGAAGGCATCGACCAGGCGATCAGCAACGCCATGGACACCGCCACCGAAGTCGTGCGCAAGCGCATCGACGCGCTCGGCACCCGCGAACCGACGATCATCCGCCAGGGCGCGGACCGCATCGTCGTCCAGGTCCCCGGGCTCAAGGACCCGACCGCGCTCAAGAACCTGCTCGGCCAGACCGCCAAGCTCGAATTCAAGCTCGTCGATACCGCCGCCTCGCCGTCGGACATCGCGCAGGGCATCGCCCCCCCGGGGGACGAGATCGTGCCGTTCGCCGCCGGGGCCAGCCGCGCCGCAGCCGGCGCGCTCGCGGTCAAGCGGCTCGGCGGGATCAAGGGCGACCAGCTCACCAACGCGCAGGCCGGCAACGACCAGCGCAACAACCAGCCCGACGTGTCGATCACCTTCAACCAGGAAGGCGGCGAGAAGTTCGCCAAGCTCACCACCGCCAACGTCGGCAAGCCGTTCGCGATCATCCTCGACGGCAAGGTCCTGTCGGCGCCGAACATCAACGAGCCGATCCTCGGCGGGCAGGCGCAGATTTCGGGCAGCTTCACGTCGGAAAGCGCCAACCAGCTTGCCATCGCGCTGCGCTCGGGCGCGCTCCCGGTCGATCTCAAGGTGGTCGAGGAACGCACCGTCGGCCCCGATCTCGGCGCCGATTCGATCCACAAGGGCGTGATCGCCATGCTCGTCGGCACGCTCGCGGTCGTCGTCATCATCGCGCTCGTCTACGGCCGCTTCGGGCTTTACGCGGACCTTGCCCTCGTCATCAACGTGCTGATGATCCTCGGCATCATGGCGATCGCCAACACCACGCTGACGCTGCCCGGCATCGCCGGCTTCGTGCTCACCATCGGTGCCGCGGTCGATGCCAACGTGCTGATCAACGAACGCATCCGCGAAGAGCGCGCGCGCGGCCGCAAGGTCTTCCAGGCGGTGGAAATGGGCTACAAGGAAGCCAGCCGCGCGATCTTCGACGCCAACATCACCAACGTCATCGCCGCCGCGCTGATGTTCGTGTTCGGCTCGGGCCCGGTCAAGGGCTTCGCGGTGGTGCTGGTGATCGGCATCATCACCTCGGTGTTCACCGCGGTCATGCTCACCCGCATGTGGGTGGCCAACTGGCTGCGCCGCGCCCGCCCGACCGACATCACGATCTGAGGAACCAGCCCCATGCGCCTGCTCAAGCTCGTTCCCGAGAACACCAACATCCACTTCCTCAAGTGGCGCGTGCCGTTCTTCGTCGTCTCCGGCCTGCTGGTG
The DNA here is from genome assembly GCF_056722145.1 of Rhizomicrobium sp. NCBI lineage: Bacteria > Pseudomonadati > Pseudomonadota > Alphaproteobacteria > Micropepsales > Micropepsaceae > Rhizomicrobium > Rhizomicrobium sp. The sequence continues at coordinate 1,580 of NZ_JBWZET010000137.1, forward strand.
CTGGCTTCGTGGGCGCTGGTGTTCACCCAGGGGCTCAACCTCGGGGTCGATTTCGTCGGCGGCCAGATGATCCGCGTCACCTTCACGCAGAGCGCCGAAGCCCCGGTCGCGGCGCTGCGCGGCGAGGTCGAGAAACTCGGCTATGGCGAGCCGATCATCCAGCGCTTCGGCAAGCCCAACGAAGTCTCGATCCGCATGCGCCTGCCCGCCGGATCGGACAAGAACACCGAAATCGCCGACAAGATGGCCAAGACCATCACCGCCGCGATCAAGGCCGCGCACGCCGACGCGCGGGTCGATGGCGTCGATTCGGTCTCGGGCAAGGTCTCCAAGGAGCTCGGCTGGACCGCGTTCAAGGCGCTCGGCTTCGCCGCGATCGCCATCTCGGCCTATATCTGGTTCCGCTTCGAATGGCAGTTCGGGGTCGGCGCGCTGCTCAGCCTCGTCCACGACGTGTCGCTGACCTTCGGGCTGTTCGCGGTCACCCAGATGGAGTTCGACCTCAACATCGTCGCGGCGGTGCTCACCATCATCGGCTACTCGCTGAACGACACCATCGTCGTCTACGACCGCATCCGCGAGAACCTCAAGAAGTTCCGCCGCATGCCGATGCCCGAACTGCTCGACCTGTCGGTGAACGAAACGCTGAGCCGCACGGTGATGACCTCGGCGATGATGCTGGTCACGCTGATCGCGCTGCTGCTGCTCGGGCCCAAGGTGATCTTCGGCTTCACCGCGGCGATCACCATGGGCATCTTCGTCGGCACCTACTCGTCGATCTACATGGCCGCGCCGATCCTGATCTGGCTCAACGTCACCGCGCAGAGCTTCATCCCCACCGAAACCGCGCTCGACAAGCAGGAACGCCTGGCCCGCGAACGGCCCTGACCGCACGGGAGGGACCGCACGGGAGGGCAG
>NZ_JBWZET010000138.1:0-14854 GCF_056722145.1 Rhizomicrobium sp.
CGCCGGCTAGTTTTTTTAACCAGGCCCGGACGAGTATGATGGCCTGCCCGACGGGAGGAGCTGCCATGTTGATGACCTGGGACCCGACGATGAGTGTCGGCGTCCATGTGCTCGACGAGGACCACAGGAAGCTCATTGCGATGATCAATGAGCTGCACGCCGCCATGTTGGACGGGCATGGCAACGAGGTTGTCGGCAGCATCCTGCGCCGTTTGGCCAACTACACGGTCGAGCATTTCCAGCGCGAAGAAAAATACTTCGAACTGACCAAATATCCCGGCGCCGAGGGCCACAAGCGCCAGCACGAAAAGCTCAAGGCCACGGTGATGGCCGAAATCCAGAAATTTCAGGTCGGCACCACGGGCCTCGGCATGGAAACCCTCACCTTCCTGCGCGACTGGCTGAAACATCACATCCAGGAAACCGACAAGGCCTACAGCGCCCACCTCAACGCCCATGGCGTGAATTGAAGCAAAAAGCATAGGGAATGCCCCCGATCATTCCCCTACGGCAGTCATGCATCGCCGCCTCCGTGACTGTATGTTGCGCATACACGTTCGGGAGAAACGGCCATGTCCGATGTCTACGTGCTCGCCTCGGCGCGCACGCCGATGGGTGCATTTCAGGGGGTGCTGTCGTCGCTGTCCGGCCCTGCACTTGGAGCGGCGGCGATCGCTGCCGCGGTGGGGCGCGCCGGCGTTCCGCCTGAGGCGATCAGCGAAGCAGTGATGGGCTGCGTGTTGTCGGCCGGGGCAGGGCAGGCGCCGGCGCGTCAGGCGGCTCGCCATGGCGGGCTTCCCGATTCGGTGCCGGCGACGATGGTCAACAAGGTGTGCGGCTCGGGCATGAAGGCGATCATGCTGGCGGCCGATGGGCTGGCGCTCGGGCGCGGTGCGTACGCGGTCGCCGGCGGCATGGAGAGCATGTCGAATGCGCCCTATTTGCTGGCGAAGGCGCGCGGCGGCTACCGGCTCGGCCATGGCGAGCTCAAGGACCACATGTTCCTCGACGGGCTGGAGGACGCCGACGAGCATCGCCTGATGGGCACCTATGCCGAGGACGCCGCCCGCCACTACCAATTCACCCGCCAGGATCAAGATACTTATGCGACTGAGTCGCTCCTACGGGCCAAGCGCGCCCAGGCGGAGGGGGAATTCGAGACCGAAATCGCGAAGGTCGAGCTGCCCGGGCGCCCCGTCATCGGTGCCGACGAGCCGCCGGAGCGCGCCAATCCGGCCAAAATCCCGCAGTTGAGGCCGGCTTTTGCCCCCGGCGGGACGGTTACGGCGGCCAATTCGTCTTCGATCGCGGATGGGGCGGCGGCGGTAGTCTTGGCGTCGGAAGCCGCGGTCTGGTCACGGAGCATTAAGCCGGTTGCGCGTATCGTTGCCGATGCGAGCTTCGCGATGGAGCCGCGCTGGTTCACCACGGCCCCGGTCGGGGCGGTTCGCAAGGTCTTGGACCGGGCGGGCTGGTCGGTTGAGGACGTGGATTTGTTCGAAGTGAATGAGGCGTTTGCCGCGGTAGCGATGATAGCGATGCGCGATCTCGGCATTCCTCATGAGCGGCTGAACGTAAACGGGGGGGCGTGTGCCCTCGGCCATCCGATCGGATGTTCGGGAGCACGCATTGTGGTGACGCTGTTGCATGCGCTGGCCCGGCGCGGATTGAACAAAGGCGTTGCTGCGCTCTGCATCGGTGGGGGCGAGGCAACGGCGTTGGCAGTGGAGATAATAAGCTGATGCAGGACAAGATCGATTTCCTGGTTTCCTACGACTTCGGCAAAGCCGGCGTCTGGGGCGTGGTCAAGGCGCGTTCGCAAGAAGAGATTCAGGCGAAATATCCTGAGCTCGAGATCGTAAAGGCGGTGCCGAACCACTTCACCTTCGATATCGACGACGAACCGCGCGGCTGGCTGGCCGAGATGGTCCGCGAGCGCAGCGCCTGAGGCTTCCGTAGCGGGACCACCTGTTGCCCCGTCCGCGGCCGCAGTAGGATGCGCGCGTCTGCGATGGGAGGGGGCGAGGATGCAAACGCGACGTGCGATACTGGCTGGGGTAGCTGGGCTGCCGTTTTACGGCATGGCGGCGCGTGCGGCCGCAAGCAGGAATTCATCGCTGCTGCTGTGCCGACTGACGCTGGACCGTACCCAAGTGCGGCGCGACGGCATGGTGCGCGTCGGCGCCAGCCTTGAGGCGCGGCGCGAGCATATGCGCCTGTTCGTGCCGATGCGCTGGGGCGAGGTCCGCGGTTTCCGCCTGTCGGTGAAGACGCCCGACGGCCATACCATCGAGCCGCTGTTCCATCCGCCGGTCGCGCTGCCGCCGCCGGCGCTGGTGCGCGGGATGGTTAATTACCGCGAAGTTGATGTCGGCGAGCAGGTGGGTTTCAGCGCCGTCGCCCAGGTACGGGATATCTTCCCGACGACCGGCCGGTTCCGCGTTCACGCGATCTACGTCCCCGAACCGCCGCGATCCGGCGCCCCGATCCAGGCGATCGTGTTCGAGAACGGCCCCGTCGAATCGGATGCAGTGGCGGTGACGGTGCTGTAACCGGCCCCCTTGGTCGGGCCGGCGAAACAGGCTAAGCACGGATGTCGCTTGGCAGATTTCCGATGTCCGATCCCTATCCGCCGTCCCAGACCCGGGTTTACCTCAACGCCCCGCCGTTCGTGCGGGCGCTCGGTTGCGGCGGCTGCGGCCTGGGCTGTTTCGTGATCGCCATCGTCCTGTTCGTGCTTGGCGGGGTGGTCGGATTGCTGCTGTCGGGCTGGCGCGCACTGCTCGGCGTCTGAGTTCCGCCGTGTCCTGCCGTCACGTCTGAATTGAAAACCGCGGCAGACTGTTGTCTCATCCAGGTTGGTTAATCGTGGGGCCGACCGATGGATGTGATCCTTCATTTCCTCAACAGTGTGCTCGACCTGTTCCGGACGGGCTTTAACCAGGTCAACGCCGTGCTTGGATTGGTGATCGCCCTGATCGCCTCGTTCCAGCTGTCGGCGTGGAAGAAGCTATGGGAGATGGCGCTGGCGGCGCTGCTTTTCCATGTCCTGGCGCAGATGGTGGCGCCGGCGATCGATCATGGCGCTGCGCTGCGGCTGCCGGCGCTGCTCGACGCTACAACCTGGCGCAACTGGCTGGCGGTCTATGTTGGCTATGTGATCCTGATCGCGCTGTTCTATTTCCTGCGGACGCGGCTTTTGAAACCGGCGGCGGCACACCACTGACGCGATAGCTCTTCGGCAGCGAATGGCGTACACTGATCGCCTAAGGGCTAGGGGGTCCGCCATGGAAATTGTCACGCTTCATCTGACGCATTTCGTCGGACATGTGCACATGTTGCTGCATATGCCGACGGTAATTTACCTCGCCGTGATCGCGTTGTTCTTCGGATTGATCACCAAGCATTTTGCCGGCGTGATCTTCATTCCGGTGCTGGCGACGGCGATTTTCATTGCCGCGACGCTGATCGGCCCGGTGGTTCTGGGTCACGGCCAGCTGGCGATGCCGGCGTTGAATCTGGCGTTCGCCAAAGAGGCGGCCGCGGATTACGTCGTGTTCCTGGTGCTCGACACGGTGGTGTTCGGGGTCAAGTCGCTGGTTTCGGCGATCGTCGACCGCTGAACCGCTACGCGGCGCAGCTTCCGGCGTTGACGCGATAGAAGTTCCTGAGAAGGACCGCGATCATCACGGCCTTCTCGGGCGCAATGATGTTGTGTATCGCGTCTTCGGTGATTTCGAACATGCCGGCGGTGCGCGCGGCGCCCTTGGTCCAGCGATCGAAGCCCATGCTCCAGTCGCCAAACAGCCGTTCGGGAACGTGCTGGCGGAAAAGTACGCGCACGCCGATGTGGCGCTGGTCGCGCTCGATGCGTCCGAAGACTTCCATCACGGAGTCTTCCGGGCCTTCGAGGATCTGCAGGAAGCCGTGATCGAGGTGGAGCAGCAGGCCGGTGACGCCCAGCCGGCGGTTGTTGGCGCGGCTGACGTCGAGGATGGCCGACAATTCGCCATTGTCGAGTTTCCACGACGAGGTCGAAACGTACATCAACTGGAAAATGGGCATACGCGGGGGCACCGACCGGACATCGGCGCCAACATCTCAGGCGCTTGTTAAGAGGTGCTGAAACGATGCTGCGGTTTTTCGCCGGACCGCACCCGGCACGCTAAGTATTTTCCGCAAGCAGGAAATCGGTGGCCGGCACGGCGATCCGCACCGGCCACGTTGCACTCAGAACTCCATCTCTGCGTTCAGCTTCTGCGGGCAGAGGACGGAATCGAACTGCGGATTGATGACGATCTTGCCGTCCTTGTCCGCCAACCCGACCTTGCCGCCGATCTCGATGATCCACATGCCGCGAACGCTGCACAACTGAACACCGTCGAACTGCGGGTTGACCACGTATTTGCCGGTCCGGTCGATGAAGCCCCACTTGCCATCCGTCCGCACCGGCGCCAGGTCGCTGCGGAAGAAAATGGCATCGTCGAACTGCGGGTTGATGGCATAGGTTCCCGCCTTGTCGATGAAGCCGAACTTCGAGCCGAGCTTGACCAGCGCCAGATGGCCGTCGTGCTGGAACGGGGTGGCGAGATCGAACTGCGGGTTGATGACGAACTTGCCGGTTTTGTCGATGTAGCCCCACTTGCCACCCGAGCTGACCTGGACGAGGCCGGTGGAGCTGTCGAACCTGGTCAGGCGCAGGAAGCCGCCCGGATTGTCGAACTGCGGATTGATAACATAGGTGCCGGACTTGTCGATGAAGCCGATCTTGGAGCCGGTGCCGACCGCCGCCAGTCCGGACGAGGAATCGAACGGTGCCGCGACGTCGAATTGCGGGTTGATGACGTATTTGCCTTCCTTGTCGACGTAGCCCCACCTGCCGCCGGCCCGTACGATCGCCTTGCCGGTGTTGTCGAAGGGGGTCATCAGCTCGAACTGGGGGTTGATGACGATCTTGCCGGTGGCGTCGATCGCGCCCCATTTGCCATCGACGCTGACCAGCCACAGCTTGCTCGGCCCCGCGTTCCCGGCAATCGCGCTGAACTGCGGATTGACGACGTATTTGCCGGTGTGGTCGATCAGACCCCATTTGCCGCCGATCGAGACTGCGGCGAGGCCGGTGTCGGCGTCGAAGCCCACGGCGGTGTCAAACTGCGGGTTGATGACGAAGGTGCCTTTGGCGTCGACGTAGCCCCACTTGTCGCCCGATCGGACGGCGAGCAGGCCATAGCGGTCGTCCTGATCGTAGCCAGCCATGAACAGGGTGCCGCGGTTGGAGGCGACGGCGTCGAACTGCGGGTTGATGATGTATTTGCCGGTATGGTCGATGAAGCCCCATTTTTCGCCGATCTTGACGGCGATGACGTCGGGCGTGCCGGCGCCGAAGAAGCCCCCGAAGTAGCCGATGGCAGCAACGATCACGAGCACGGCAACGACGGCCGCGCCAATCAATGTGAGCTTTTTCTTATCCATGGAAATGCCCCCTGAGATCTCGACTCGCACGAGTGTGGTACAGCCGGTGCACGCCGCACAAGAATGACCGTGGGACACAACGCAAGGTATAAGGACGCAGGCGCCGACGGTTGCCCGGATTTGGGGCTGGCCATTTGCCCCTTTGAACCTCGGGCGCGAGGCCATAAACAGGGTCGCTCGGCGGTGCTTGGAGACGGTTTGTGACGGTTCATCTTGTGAAGCTTTGCGTCGGCGTGGAGTCGGTCCAGGACCTGGTCGATTGGCAACAGGCCCGGATCAAGGAGCGGCGCAAGAAGAAGCAGCCGCTCGAACTCGTCCACGTCACCCGGATGATGCCCAAGCGCGTCGAGGAACTGCTCGACGGCGGCTCGCTCTATTGGGTGATCAAGGGGCACATTTCGGCCCGCCACCGGCTCATCGACATTCGTCAGACGACGAAGAACGGCGTGCCCCATTGCGGCATCGTCTATGATCCCGAGCTGATCCAGACCGAGCGCCGCTTCCGCTCGCCGTTCCAGGGCTGGCGCTATCTCGAAGCCGGCGACGTCCCCGCCGACGCGCGCGCCATCAAAGGCGGCGATGGCCTGCCCGAAGACCTGAAAATCCAGCTCGCCGAACTGGGGCTGCTGTAGAACATCGGATATTCACCGAGAACCCCTCGGTGTCATGGCCCGCGACTGCGGGCCATCCAGGTGCCATCTGGCACAACTCCGAAGTTCACGACAGATTTGACCTGGGTCGCCCGCATTTGCGGGCGATGACAGTGTTGGAGTAGCGTTCTCATGTGAAAGTCCGCCGCCCTATACCGCCATATTGTCGATCAGGCGGGTGTGGCCGACCGTGGCGGCGGTCAAAATCCGCGCCGGGCGGTCGAGGCTCGCGATCGGCGCCAGCGTTTCGGCGTCGCGCACGGTGAGATAGTCGACCTTGTTGAATCCGGCGGCCAGGATGGCGCGGGCGCCGTTGGCTTCCACTTCGGCGATCGGCGTGCCGTCGCGCAGGTTTCCGATCAGGCTTTGCAGCACGACATTGAGCTGTCCGGCGATGCGGCGCTCATCTTCGCTGAGATAGGCGTTGCGCGACGACATCGCCAACCCGTCGCGTTCGCGGATGATGGGCGCGCCGAGAATCTGCACGCCGAGGCCGAGGTCGGCGACCATCCGGCGGATCACCAGAAGCTGCTGATAGTCCTTCTCACCGAATAAGGCGAAATCGGGCATTGCCGCCAGCAGCAGCTTCGACACCACAGTGGCGACGCCGGCGAAGAATTGCGGCCGCGTCTCCGATTCGAGTCCTACGGCAGGGCCGCCGACGTCGAGTTTGGTGCAAAATCCCGGCGGATACATTTCCCCAACGGAGGGGGCGAAGATCAGGTCGGTCTCGCCGCCGATCCCGAGTTTTTCGGCATCGGCCATCAGGGCGCGCGGATAGCGGTCGAAATCTTCGTGCGGCGCGAACTGGGTGGGGTTCACGAAAATGCTGACCACCACCACGTCGACGCGCTTCTGGATTTCCCGGACGAGAGAAAGATGGCCGGCGTGCAGGGCGCCCATGGTGGGGACGAGGCCGACGCGCGAATCGTCCTGACGCAGGGCGGTGATGCGGTGGCGCAATTCGGCGACGGTGGTGACGATCTGGGGAACAGTGCTCATGCCGCCGACATTAGCCGCTGCGCCAACTCCGCGCTAGAATGGTCATGACACAATTACGCGAAGCCCCCATGGCCGACTCGACCCGTCACGCCATCGCCGATGCGTATTTCGCCGATGAGAACCGCGTTTCCGTCGCTCGCATTGCGGCGGCAAAATTGAATCCCGAAGAAGATGCCGCGATCGCCATGTTGGCGCGCGAACTCGCCGGAAAAATCCGCGGTGACGGTTCGCGGCACGGCGGCGTCGATGCGCTGACTCAGGAATATGCGCTGTCGACCGAAGAGGGCGTCGCGCTGATGTGTCTCGCCGAGGCGCTGCTGCGGGTGCCCGATGCCGACACCGCCGACCGGTTGATCCGCGACAAGATTGCGCCCGGTGATTGGGAAAGCCATCTCGGCAAATCGGAGTCGCTGTTCGTCAACGCCTCCACCTGGGGCCTGATGCTGACCGGGCGTGTGGTGCGGATGGGCCAAGAGAACGAAAGAACCGCGCCGGACTGGAATCTGCAGGGCGCGATCAAGAAGCTGGTGGCGCGATCCGGCGAGCCGGTGATCCGTCAGGCGATCGGCGCGGCGATGCGGATGATGGGCAGCCAGTTCGTGCTCGGCCGCACGATGCGCGAGGCGATCAAGAACGCGCGCGAGTGGCGCACGCAGGGCTATCGCTATTCCTTCGACATGCTGGGCGAGGCCGCCTACACGCGCCAGGATGCCGAACGCCACCTGACGCATTACCAGGACGCCGTCGCCGACATCGCTGCCAGCTATCGCGACGACGCCGGTCCGATCCACGCCCGTCCGTCGATTTCGGTGAAGCTGTCCGCCGTGCATCCGCGCTACGAATGGGTCAAGCGCACGCGCGTTTTTGCCGAGCTGGTCCCGGCACTGGTCGATCTCGCGGTGCGCGCCCGCAAGGCTGACATCGGTCTCACCATCGACGCCGAAGAGGCCGACCGTCACGAGCTGATGCTCGACGTCTTCGCCGCGCTCTTGGAAAAGCCCGAATTGAAAGGCTGGAATGGCCTTGGGCTGGCGGTGCAGGCGTACCAGAAACGAGGGCTGCCGACGATCCAGTGGCTGGTGGAGATCGCCCGACGTCATCGCGTGCGCATTCCGGTGCGACTGGTGAAAGGGGCGTACTGGGACACCGAGATCAAGCGCGCCCAGGAAGCCGGCCTCGCCGACTATCCGGTGTTCACGCGCAAGGCCGCCTCCGACACGTCGTACATCGCCTGTGCCCGCGCCATCTTTGCTGCGCCCGATGCGATTTATGGCATGTTCGCGACCCACAATGCCCACACGCTGGCGGCGGTGCAGGTACTGGCCGGTAACGCCGATTTCGAATTCCAGCGTCTGCACGGCATGGGCGAAGCGCTGTACGAACATTATCACACGCTCAAACCGCAAGGCGTGCCGACCCGCATCTATGCTCCGGTCGGAAGTCACGAGGATTTGCTCGCCTATCTCGTCCGCCGGCTGCTCGAAAACGGCGCCAATTCGTCATTCGTCAATCGCATGGCCGATGCCGAGGCGTCGCTCGATACGCTGGTCGCCGATCCGGTGGCGACGCTCGCCAGCGAAACGCCCAAGCGCAACCCGCGCATTGCGCTGCCGCGCGACATGCTCCCCAATCGCATCAACTCCGAAGGCTTTCTGTGGAGCGACCCCGAACGCGCCGATCCGGTTCTTGCCGAAATGCACGCCTCGTTGCCGCGCCTGCCGCTCGCCGCGCCCATCATCGGCGGGTCAGAGCGCATTGGGCTGCCGGCGCCGGTCACCGATCCCGCCGACCGCAGCCGCGTCATCGGCCAGGTCGCGCAGGCCAGTGCCGCCGATGCCAAAGAGGCGCTCGACCGCGCCGATGGGGCGCAAACCGCGTGGGATCGGCTCGGCGGTGACGTCCGCGCCAAAATCCTCGAGCACGCCGCCGATCTGTTCGAACAGAACCGCGCCTCACTGATGGCGCTGATCGTGCGCGAAGGCGGCAAGACGCTTCCCACCGCAATCTCGGAATTGCGCGAGGCCGCCGATTTCCTGCGCTATTACGCCTCCGAGGCGCGCCGCAGTTTCGCGCCGCAACTGATGCCGGGCCCGACCGGCGAATCCAACGAGTTGACCCTGCACGGCAAGGGCGTCTTCGCCTGCATCAGCCCGTGGAATTTTCCGCTGGCTATTTTCACCGGTCAGGTTGCCGGCGCGCTCGCCGCCGGCAATGCGGTGCTGGCCAAGCCCGCCGCGCCGACGCCGCTGATCGCCGCGGCTGCCGTGCGCCTCTTGCATCAGGCCGGCGTGCCGGTGGACGTGCTGCATCTGCTGCCCGGCAGCGGTGCCAGGATCGGCGCCGCGATCTTCCCCGATCCGCGGCTCGCCGGTATCGTGCTGACCGGTTCCACCGAGGCCGCCGCCGCCATCAACCGCGCGCTCGCGGCCCGCGATGGTCCCATCGCCACGGTGATCGCCGAGACCGGCGGCCAGAATGCGATGATCGTCGATTCCACCGCGCTGCCCGAGCAGGTGGCGCGCGATGCCGTCACCTCGGCGTTCGACAGTGCCGGTCAGCGCTGCTCGGCGTTGCGCGTTCTGTTCTTGCAGGACGACGTCGCCGACAGGATGTTGGAGATGGTGCTCGGCGCCGTCGACGAACTGCGCCTCGGCGATCCGTTCGATCCCGCCACCGATATTGGTCCCGTCATCAACGAAGCCGCCCGCGAAACCCTCGAACGGCACGCCGAAAAAATGACCCGGGAGGCCACCCTGCTGAAGAAATTGCGCCTCGGCCCCGAGCACAAGACCGGCGTCTTCTTCCCGCCGCACGTCTTCGCCATCGACAATATCGCCGTGCTCGAGCGCGAGGTGTTCGGACCCATTCTGCACGTCGTCCGCTACTCTGCCGATCATCTCGACAAGGTCTGCGAGGCGATCAACGCCACCGGCTATGGTCTGACGCTCGGCATCCACACCCGCATCGAAACCACCGCCGCCTTCATCCGCGAGCGGGTCAAGGTCGGCAATGTCTACGTCAACCGCAACCAGATCGGCGCCGTGGTCGGCGTGCAGCCGTTCGGCGGCGAGGGCTTGTCGGGCACCGGTCCCAAGGCCGGAGGTCCGCATTACCTGCACCGCATGGCGCTGGAACGCACCTTCACCGTCAACACCACCGCCTCCGGCGGCAATACCGCGCTGTTGAGTTCAAGCTGACCCGGGCTACACTTTGCGGGGAGGCCGCGTGATGCTGATCGAGATGGCGCCGGGCGAGGTGATCGACCGGTTGACGATTCTGGAACTGAAGCGCGAGCACATCGCCGACGCGGCGAAGCTGGTGCCGGTGTCGCTGGAATACGAAAAGCTGAGCGCTGCGCTCGCCGCCGATGCGCCAATTCCCGGCGTTGAGGCGCTGCGGGCCGAATTGAAGGCCGTCAACGCGGCTCTGTGGCTGGTGGAGGACGACATCCGCGATTGCGAGCGCGCCAAGGATTTCGGCCCCCGCTTCGTCGAACTCGCCCGCTCGGTCTACCGCAACAACGACCGCCGTTCGGCCTTGAAGCACGCCATCAACCAGGCCGCCGGCAGCGCCCTCACCGACGTCAAATCCTACGCGCCGTATTGACCCTTACGGCAAATTCGGCAGCAGGAAGGCGAGGGTGAAGGCGAGCGCGTTGTTGACGATGTGGACGATATACGATGGCCACAGCGAGCCCGTTTTCGCCACCCATGCCGCCATGACGCAGCCGAGCACGAAGATCTCGCCGGTCCCGACCCAACCGGAAATGCCGCCGCGCGAAAGAAACAGCCCGTGCATCGCCGAGAACAGCGCCGCGCTGAGGATCACCGCGATCCACACCGGCGTCACACGCTTCAGCCAGCCGAAGATGTAGCCGCGGAACAGGTATTCCTCGTAGAACGGCACGAACGCGACGAAACACACCATCACGATGCCAAGCTGCTCCCAGGATTTGGGCGTCATCGCTTGTTCGGACTTGGCGACGTTGAGTGAGATGTGCCAACCGTATTTCAGCGCCGCTTCCACGGCGACGCCGAACAGGATCACCGCCACCGCGCTGAGGGCCGCGTTGACCACGACCGCGGCCGAGACCGGTGGAAAGAAATAGCGGATTGGCCGCCGGGTGAAGCGGGTGGCGATCATGAGCAGCAGCACCAGGATGACGGCGCTGATCAAGGTCGTGAGTCCGACCACGACGGTGAAATTGTTCTCCAGCGCATCTTTCAGAGTGCCGGGCCATTTCAGCAATGCCCAGATCACCCCGATCATCGCCCCCAGCAGGCCGCCGATGACGAACGTGCCGCCGAGCGTCGCCGCGATCGCCAGAAGGACATCGGTGAACCGGATCGGCCGGTCGGCCTTGGCGGCGGGTGCCGGAATGATCGTCTCGCTCATGGCGTCCCCCTCAGGCGGCGTTGGCGTCGGAATTCGCGTCCAGCTTGCGGCCAAACGGTCGCGCACGCCAGCGCGTTTTCGTACCCGCAAAGGCAAGGAAGCGTGAGCCCGCCGTTACCGGCTGGTGATGGCCGCGAAGCAGGTCTGGCCGCGTTCGGTCAGGCGGGCACAGATCTGGCGGGCTTCGCGTTCGACGAACGGGCCGAAGCGGGCACGGTACAGGGTGTGGCCGTCAACAGACTGGAACGGCACGACGATGCGCTGGGCCTGTCCGAGCACGTCCATCGACTTCTCGGCATAGGCGGCGAGCTGGGCGCGGGCGAGGGCCAAATCGGCGAAGGCACCGATCTGGATGGTCCAGTCATGCAGGCCGAGGGTGGGCCGCAGGGTGCCGTTGTCGCCGACATCGCCTTCGCCGAGCACGACCGGCCGCGTCACCGGCTTCGGCGGCGTGGCGGTGGCGGCGACGACGGTCTTCGGCGGTGTCGCCGGAGCGGCTTGCGGTGTCGGCCGGGGCGTCGGTATCGCCACCGCGGGGTGCTGGACGACGGTGGCAATAGTCGCTTGCCGCTGCGGCGCGGGCGTTGGCACCGGCGGTTTCGGCAGTTGCAGGGCGGCGACCACCGGCGGCTTGGGCTGGCCCGTGGTCGGCTCGGTCGCGATTACGTCGTCGGCATCGGCGCGGCGCTCGGCGGTATCCTCGTCATCGCCCTCGGAGGGTCCGCCCGGCAAGGCGTAGATCATACCGGAACTGCCCAGGCCCGTCGCCGGCTGGGTGTTGAGCGCCACCTGCCACGGCACCTGGGTGCGGGCGACCAGCTTGGGATCGCGCGACGAGGCGTCGAAGGCGAGGTCAAGCAGCCGGATCATTTCGCGGTCGCGCTTGATCGCCGTGCGTCCGCCCATGACGACGCCGATGATGTGGGAGTTGTCGCGCACCACCGAGGAGACGAGGTTGAAGCCCGAGGCACCGGTATAGCCGGTCTTGATGCCGTCGGTGCCGCGATAGCGCCCGATCAGGTTGTCGTGGGTGACGTATTCGGTGCCGCGGAAGCTGAACGCCGGGGTCGAGAAATAGTGGTAATACTGCGGGAAATCATAGGCGAGATGGCGCGCCAGCACCGACAGGTCGGTCGCGGTCGTCACCTGCAGATCGTCGGGCAGTCCCGAGGCGTTGTGATAGAAGGTGTTGCGCATGCCGAGGGCGCGCGCCTTGGCGGTCATCAGTTCGGCGAAGTGGCCTTCGGTGCCGCCGAGGGCCTCGCCGATCGCAACTGCAACATCGTTGGCCGAACGCACGACCACGGCCTTGATGGCGAGGTCGACGGTGATCTCGTCGCCGGAATGCAGGTGCAGGTTCGTCGGCTTTTGGGACGCCGCGTGTGCGGAAATGGGAATCGTGCTGTTGAGGGACACCTGGCCCTTCTTGATGGCGTCGAACAGCAGGTACAGCGTCATCATCTTGGTGAGCGAGGCGGGGTGGCGCTCCTCGAGCTGATTGCGGGCGTAGAGAACCTTGCCGGTGGTGCCGTCGATGATGAGCGCGGCATCCTTGGAAGGGTCTGTCGGCGTTGAGGAAACCGCGCCGCCGCCATGGTGCGCGGCGACATGCCGGCGGGCATCGGCCGGGCAGGCGAAAGCGATCGCCAAAGCGGTAACCAGCGCCAGGACAGCAACTCGTCCGACGCTTCTCCGGCTACGCGAATAGTCAACCATACTCAGCCCCAAATACGTTTGGGTCCCACGCTTGCAACAATAGGACCAAATAGTTGCAGGTTCTGCAAGTCAAGTTCGTGATTTTGGCAATTGCTTCCGAGGTGTTAAGGGGCATTCGCCGAACTTTACGAGTGTGGCGAATGGAAGCTGTATGGGCAGCCGCCGGCCACATTGATTCTGCATTGCACAACCGGTTTGCTGCGACGCACAATGATTCGCAAGTGTCATTTTGCTTTCGCCAGGGAAGCCGCCGCGAGGTGGATAGGTGTATGGGAATTACCGCTATTGCGGAGCGGCGCGGTGCAGGTTTTGATCGCTGAACGACGCGGCCGCGCAATTCGTTCGCTGCAACGTAAACCCTGGCGGCCAAGACCAGTTGCGCAAACGCGAGTTAACCCCTTTATAATCGGAAGGCAGCAAGAGCGGCTCGCATGAAGGACGGACGCGACGACCAGAATAACAATAGCGGCACCGGGCCGGGCACCGGCGTCGTCACCAAAACGCGGCCGAAGACCAAGAAGCCGTCGCTGTACAAGGTTTTGCTGCTCAACGACGACTACACGCCGATGGAGTTCGTCGTCCTGATCCTGGAGCGCATCTTCAACAAGAACCGTGATGATGCCGTCCAGATCATGTTGCACGTTCACCGCCACGGCGTTGGTGTTTGCGGTGTCTTCACGTTCGAGGTGGCTGAAACAAAAGTCGCGCAGGTGATTGAATTCGCCCGCCGCCACGAGCATCCTTTGCAGTGCACGATGGAAAAGGAATAGCCGTTGCCGTCACTCTCCCGCAGTCTCGAACAGGCTCTTCACCGCGCAATCAAACTGGCGTCCGATCGCCACCACGAATACGCGACGCTCGAGCATCTTCTGCTGGCGCTGACCGATGATTCCGATGCGGCGCAGGTGATGAAGGCTTGCAACGTCGACGTGGAGGCGCTGCGCCAGTCGCTGCTGCGCTACATCGACGACGAGTTGTTGACCCTCGTCATCGAGGATGGCGAGGACGCCAAGCCGACCACCGGCTTCCAGCGCGTCGTGCAGCGCGCCGTGCTGCATGTGCAGAATTCCGGCCGCGAAGAGGTCACCGGCGCCAACGTGCTGGTCGCCTTGTTCACCGAACGCGAGAGCCACGCCGTCTATTTCCTGCAAGAGCAGAACATGACCCGGCTCGACGCCGTGAGCTACATCAGCCACGGCATCGCCAAGCGTCCGGGCATGAGCCAGCAGAAGAACGTGCGCGGCGCCGAAGAGGAAGAGGAGCCCGATCGTCCTTCGGCCAAGGGCGGCGGGGCGCTCGAGAATTATTGCGTCAACCTCAACGAAAAAGCCAAGCAGGGCCGCATCGATCCGCTGATCGGGCGCGATCCCGAAGTCGAACGCACCATCCAGATTCTTTGCCGCCGGCAGAAGAACAATCCGCTTTATGTCGGCGATCCTGGCGTCGGCAAGACCGCGATCGCCGAAGGCCTGGCGCGCAAGATCGTCAAGGGCGAGGTGCCGGAAGTGCTGCGGCCGTGCACGATCTATGCGCTCGACATGGGCGCCTTGATTGCCGGCACGCGCTATCGCGGTGATTTCGAGGAGCGGCTGAAGTCGGTGGTCAAGGAGTTGGAAGGG
>NZ_JBWZET010000139.1:0-6822 GCF_056722145.1 Rhizomicrobium sp.
AGCAGGAAACCGGCCAGCGCCGCATCGGGCGGGTTGGTCCAGTGATCGACGATAACGCGGATGCTCCAGCCCGAATTCAGCCATTGCAGGTCGGCGGTGCCGTAGCCGGTATGGGCCTTGAGGACGCCGTCGAGCAGGTTCAGGATCGCCACCAGCACGATCGCCGCGACACTCGTCCACGCCCACCGAGCCCCCAGCGCTTTTCTGCTAAACTGCATGGCGATCCTCCCTGATTTGACGGCGAACATGCCTCTGACCGACCGCTTGTACAACTTTCATTGGCTGCGCGGCGGCGAGGCGGCCCGTTCGTCGCAGGCGTTTTTCGGTGGCCTGGAAGGGCTGATGCGCCGCCATGGCCTGAAGGCGATCATCAACCTCCGCGGCGAGAATGCCGACCTGTCGTGGTGGCGTTATGAGAAGCGCGTCTGCCAGCGGCTTGGCGCCAGCCATATCGATGCCATGCTGTCCTCGCGCCATCTGCCGACCCGGGCGATGCTGGCGACGCTAATGGATGCCTTCGACACGGCCCCGCGCCCGCTGCTGATGAAATGCTCCGGCGGCCACGACCGCACCGCCTTCGCTTGCGCTCTCTACGTTCTTTATCGCGACGGTTGGAGCGCCATGGCGGCGGCCGAGGCCCAGTTCGATCCGGTGCGCTATGGCCACAAGCCGAAACCGGGCCAGCATTGGCTGAAGCCCTTCCTCGCCTTCGCCGCCGAACACGCGGCCGGGCGCCCACTCGCCGAGTGGGTACGCAGCGCCTACGACCCCGCCGCACTCGACCTATGGTTGAGCGCACACGGTCTCGCTGGTAGCCACAAAGGCATTTTCGAAAAGCCGATCCGCTCACCCTTCCAGCTCTGACAAGAAAAACGCCCGGCTGGGGGGGCCAGCCGGGCGTCGTTTGCGCCGTTACGCGCTAGTGCCGGGAGGGGATGACCGACACCGCTGCGAAGAGGGGTTCGACTTGCGAGCGGGGGGGCAGTGCGTGCCGAACGCCGTCTCTCCACACCAGGATCATATGCAAATAGGCCACAGTTTGCAACTATTTTTTGGGTCAAAGGGTTACGTGAAGGTTTTTAAATGACAGCTGCAAATCAGCAACAGTTGTAAGGAATCATCGGGGGGCAATGGGGCGGCCGCGTTGCCGTTTTGCACGGACCCGATCGGCGGTAGGGTTGACGGCCAGGTCACGCTTACGCGAGGGCTGCAGCAAAGGCGGCCCAGATGGCACGGGACACCGGGTGCTCGGCCCAAAGCCACTCCGGATGCCACTGCAGTCCGAGCAGGAAGCCATTGGGTTCCTTAAGGGAAACCGCTTCCACCTGGCCGTCGGGGGCGACCGCATCAACCCGCAAAGCCGGCGCCAAAACATCGATGCCCTGGCCGTGCAGCGAATTCACCATGAACCGGCGTTCCTTGGTGATCGCGGCCAGCACCCCACCCTCGATCACGCTGACTTCGTGCGCCGGGCCGTACTGCACCGCCACCGGCTGGCCGGCGGGTTCGCGATGATCGATGCGGCCGGGCACCTCCTGGACGTGCTGGAACAAGGTTCCGCCGAGGGCGACGTTCAGTTCTTGGATGCCGCGGCAGATGGCGAGAATCGGTACGCCGGCCGCCACCGCCGTGCGGATCAGCGGCAGCGCCAGCGCATCGCGATGAAGGTCTTCCCACGTCGGCGCGCGCGCCGGCGCCCCGCCGTAGAAATGGGGCGCGACATTGGAGGGCGAACCGGTGAACACGAGGCCATCGACCGCCCCCAGAATGTCGTCATGGTCAAGCGGCGGATCGAGCGCGGGGAGCAGCAGCGGCACCGCCCCGGCACCATCGCGCACGGCGGCGACATAGGGTTCCAGCACCAGATGCGCCGGTTGGCCTTCGACACTGCGCCGGTCCGAGATCAAACCCACCCGCCGCCGCATTGCCGTCAATCCCGCGTCTTGGCTCCGACGCCACGGTTGTCGCGCAGCACGAACAGCGACGGATCGGGACTGGTGCCGGCCTGCAGCGCGCGTAGCGCCACCGTGGTCGGCAGTCCCTGGTCGTCGATCACCGTCCATTGCCGCAGCTCCAGCGCCGGATAGCTGAAGGTGATGGCGATGTTGGCCTTGGCGCGGTTTTTTGAGGTGCGCGCCTCGATCACCAGCATGCCGGGCTGGCGCTGCAGCTTGACGATGGAGCCATCCTTCTTGAGATCGACATGCTCGCCGAGCAGCACATCAAGCGGGATCGAAGACAGGGGATAGCGGTCGACCGTCTTCAGCTTCCTGTTGAACACTGCGAAGGTGTGGCCATCGCAGACCACCAGGAGCGGGCTCGGGGCCTGATATTCGAAACGGAGCTTGCCCGGCTTGACGAGATAAAACTTGCCCTGATCGATCTGGCCGTTGGGCCCGACCTGGACGAAGCCGCCCTCGAGCGAGCGGATGGCATTGAGATAGGCGCTGACCTTGTCGAGATCGGCGCGATCGGTGTCGCTAAACTCGACGGGACGCGGCGGCGGCGGCTGACCGGCCCCAACCGCAACCGCGGCGGCGACAGCCAGAACGAGAATTTGAGCGAGACGGCGCATGACTTCCTGATAGCTCCCGATTGCGGCAGAAGATAGGGTCCTTCGAGACGCCCTTTGGCCCTCACCCTGAGGAGCACCTGGCGTCTCGAAGGGCGAGGGCCAAAGGTCTCCTCAGGATGAGGTTTCCATCGAGATGTCTCCAAACTAGAGTCCTGGCCACCGGCCCGACTCAAAGGCTAATAGGCGTCATTGGAGGCGCACCATGGCCGAGACTGCACCCACACCAACCCCTTACGGCAGCATCGGCGTGATCGGCGCCGGCGCCTGGGGGACATCGCTTGCCTTGACCGCCGCCCGCGCCGGCGCCACCGTGACGCTGTGGGCGCGCGAAAGCGAGGTGGTGGAGGCGATCACCCGCGATCACGTCAATCCCATCTTCCTGCCCGGCGTGCCGCTGCTGCCGTCGATTCGGGCGACCGGCGATCTCGCCCAAGCGGCGGCGGCCGAGGCGTTGCTGGTGGTGCCGCCGGCCCAGCATCTGCGCGCCACGCTGGCGGCGCTTGCCACGGTTGGGCGTCCCGGCACGCCACTGGTCGTCTGCGCCAAAGGCATCGAGCGCGGCAGCGGCAAGCTCGTCACCGAAATCCTCGCCGAAGCGGCGGCGCGTTGCGAGCCGGCGATCCTGTCGGGTCCCTCCTTCGCCCATGATGCGGCCAAGGGTCTGCCGACGGCGGTGACCATCGCGGCCCGCGGCGACATTGCCGGGCGGCTGCAGGTCAGTCTCGGCCATGCCACCTTCCGCCCCTATGCCACCGACGATCTCATTGGCGTCGCGCTCGGCGGCGCAGCCAAGAACGTCTACGCCATTGCCTGCGGCATCGTTGACGGCCTCGGCCTCGGCGAGAGTGCCCGCGCCGCCCTGATCTCGCGCAGTTTCGCCGAACTGACCCGGCTCGGCGTCAAGCTCGGAGCCCGCGCCGAAACCTTGATGGGCCTGTCCGGTCTCGGCGATCTGGTGCTGACCGCGTCGAGCCCGCATTCGCGCAATTTCCATTTCGGCGCCGAAGTCGGCCGCGGCCGCTCGATCGCGTCCTTGCGCCAGCCCGGCCAGCCTTTGGCAGAAGGCGTCGAGACCGCGGCGGCGCTCGTCATCCGCGCCCGTGCCGAGAGAATCGAACTGCCGGTCGCCGAAACCATGGCCAGCGTCATCGACGGCAGCCTGCCGCTCGACCAGTCCATTGCGCGGCTGATGAGCCGCCCCTTCAAATCCGAATAGGAGACACCATGCCGTTTTTCATGTTCATCGCCTTCGACAAGAAGATCGGCGGAGCCGCGGTGCGCGCCGCCACCCGTCCGCGTCACGTCGAGTACACCAAGTCGAACGGAAAGGTGAAATTCGGCGGGCCGTTCGTAAGCCCCACCGACGATATGATCGGCAGCTTTTCCATTATCGAGGCGGCCGATTACGAAGCGGCCGCAGCCTATGTCCGCAACGATCCGTACAATCAGGCCGGCCTGTTCGAGCGCCAGGAACTGCACCCCTGGAAACTGACCATCAACACGCTGGAAACGGTGTGACCATGCTGTTCGTCCTCACCGCGATCGACAAGCCGGATGGATTGGCGTTGCGCCTCTCGGTCCGCGATGCGCATCTGGCGTATGCCCGCGAGACCGGCCGCATGCGGCTCGGCGGACCGTTCCTCGACGCCGATAGTGCGATGTGCGGCAGCATGATGGTGGTGGAGGGGCCCGACCTCGAAACCATCAAGGCGTGGCATGCCGAAGATCCCTATGTGAAAGCGGGCCTGTTCGCCTCCTCCGACATCCGCCCGTGGAAGCCGACCTTCAACCCGATCGACGCCAAATTCTGATGGCCTATTGGCTGATGAAGACCGAAGCGGGCACCTGGTCGTGGGCGCAGCAGGTCAAAAAGGGCGCCACCGGCGAGCCGTGGAGCGGCGTGCGCAATCATCAGGCCGCCAACAACATGAAGGCGATGGCGAAGGGCGACCTCGCCTTTTTCTATCACTCCGGCGATGAGCGGCAGATTGTCGGCATCGTTGAGGTGATCGGGACCTATCGCCCCGATCCGACCGATGCGACCGCCAAGTTCGGCCTCGTCGATGTCAAGGCAGTGCGGGCGCTGACCGAGCCGGTGACGCTCGCCGCCATCAAGGCGACGCCGGCGCTGCGCGACATGGTGCTGGTGAAGAATTCGCGTCTCAGCGTCCAGCCGGTGACGGCCGCCGAATGGCAAGCCGTCCTGGCAATGGTGGACTGATTACTGTTCCGGCGGCGGCTCTTGCGCCGGCGGAGCCGCCTGCTGGCTGCCCGAACTGACGGCGGTCTCGGTGTCCATGCTGGCCTCGCCACCTTGCGCGCCCTGGGTTTCGGCACCGGGCGTCGTGGTATGACCGGCGGGCGGCGTTGCCAGCACACCGGCCTTGGCCAGCGCCTCATCGGTTTCGTTCGGCGGAATCTCGCGCACCTGATAGGTGGTGGTGCCGTCGGCGCGCGCCACGCTGTAGAGGCTGATACAGCTCTTCTGCTTGAGGAAGTCGCGGCAGGCGTGGTGGTCCTCGTCGGAACTCTTGACGTCGGCAACGACGGTATAGGTTTCGTCACCGACCTTGGCGGTGCAGGATTTGCGGTTCCTGACGTCGGTCGACTTCGCCGACGACGAATCGAGCTCGGCCGACGGCGAGATCGCTCCGAAATCCTTCGCCTGGTTGAGCGTGGCGGTGCAGACCGTCTTGCCGCTGGGCCCGAGCAGGTTGCCGAACGCCAACAGCAGCGCAATGGCCACCACCGCGGCCCCGCCGATCCAATAGCCGGGCTTGGCTTTGGCGCTGTAAAGCACGCCGTTGACGCCCTTGGGCTTCGGGGCGGCCGGTGCACCGTGTACCGCCGTACCGCAGCTCGGGCACGCCGTATCGGCCGGCTGCAGGTTGGTTCCGCAGTTCGGGCAGAAATCTGTTGTATCGATCACCTGAGCGGACCTTTCGCTGCACCCGCGCCGTTCATATCGCCAATCGGGCAGCGGTTCCACCCCTCCGGCTCGGACACTTCAGCGCCTTAACCGGTTCGCCCGCAAAGATTTCTGCGATTTAAGACGCCGCGGCGGCAAGCCCCTCGTCCCCAGTCAGGGTTGCATTGGAACAGAACCGGAACAGGCGGTCAGTTCAGCTTTTTGCGCCTTAGCTGCACATAGGGCGAGAACCCGGCCTTGTCGTAGACGGTAGCGGCCCGTTCGTTGCCCGCCAGATGGCCGATGTGGATGACAGGAAGGTCTCGCCCCCGCGCCCAGGCTTCGCAGGCGGTCAGCAGGGCCCGTCCGGCGCCCTGACCACGGACGGCTTCCTCGACATAGGCTTCGCAGATCACGGCGCAGCGGCGCTCGGCGTCCACCACATAAGGCGGGGCTTCGTGCTCATAGACCGCGGCCCAGCCGACCGCGACGCCCTCCGCTTCGGCGATCAGGAAAACGCCGTTTTCGGTCTGCTTCTGGAGCGCCGCAAACTGGTCCTCGGGATACGACGCGTCGAGCCGGCGGTCGGATTCGAACTCTGCCTCATAGCGCTGCAGCCCGTCGATAAACCTGAGAATGGCCGGCTTGTCGTCCGGCAGGCGCGCCGGGCGCACGGTGATCATGGCATCAGCCCCGTCTGGTGGACGGCGACGATACCGAGTGCCCCGCGACGAGACCAGCACCTCAGCCGCGCAGCGGCCGAAGAGCAGCCTTGCGCCACCGGTCTGTCGTGGTGAGACCGGGTCGTCTCACCACATCCGTGACCGTCACGCCGCCGACAGCGGCAGGCGCTTGGCCGGGAAAAATCGCGCCGGCGGCAGTGCCGCCGAGACATCGTCCGCGGCGGGCATCAGGCGCTTTTTCACTTCCTGGCAGTAGGGCACATAGCCGGCCTTGGCATAGGCGCGCGCCGCGCTTTCGTTGCGCGACAACAGGTCGATGCGCATCGAGGCGTAGCCGTGCGTCACCGCCCAATTCTCGCAGGCGCGGATCAGCGCCGTGCCGGTGCCGGTGCCACGGCCGTCTTCGGCCACATACAGCTCGGCGAGATAGGCAAACAGGCGTTCGTCGGCGCGGATGAAGGCTTCGGTCTGCTCTTCGTAGACGACCGCCCAGCCGATGGCATGGCCGCGATCGTCATCGGCGACGAAAATGGCGCCGCGGCGCTCGAGGAGCCAATTGAAATACTCCTCGGCTTTGACGAGATCGATGAGGTGGTTGGGTTCGAGGAACGATTCATAGCGCTGAAGCGCCACGATGAAGTCGAGGATCACCGGCT
>NZ_JBWZET010000140.1:0-13012 GCF_056722145.1 Rhizomicrobium sp.
CGCCAGGTCGGATCAAACGAGATGCTGCCATCGAACAGCTGACGGCTGGTGACATCCTGCTGAAGATTCACACCAGCGCCGATGCCGACGTACCAGCCGGTGTCGACGGCGAGCGCAGAGCTCGACAACGCAATGAATGCGGCGCCAGCGAGCGCCAGATGACGAAACCGCATGGGGTCCCCCTTCTATTACCTAGAGCCAACGTAAACCGGCGGAACGTCTTCCGCAGGCACCGTCAACCTGGGCGGGAGAATGACCACTTTTGCGGCTTTGATTCCAGTGCGCAGGCACACTTTTCCGGAGATTTTCGTCTGGACGTACCAACTTTGCGACAACTCCACCGCCCAGGCGGCAGCGGCGGCAGGGCTCACGGCTGCCGCCGTAAGATCCGATTATTGGCCTAAGTCTATGACAGCACGCCGATTTTGCGGTTCGCGCACACCCGGACCGGTGGCCACGAGGGGGTCGTGGAAGCCGCGGCCGGAAATGGCGATCGAGCCTCCGTCCATGCCCTCCCGCACCATTTCGTCCTTGACCGCCTGGGCCCGCCGTTCCGACAGGTCCTGATTATAGCGATCGGAGCCGACGGTGTCGGTATGGCCGGTCACCTGGACACGGACCATGCCGTTGGTCTTGGCGGTGCGGACGGCCTCGGACACCACCGACTGGGCGGCCTCCGTCAAGTTCGCCTTGTTGAAGTCGAAGAACACGATGAACGTCTTGACCGGTGGCGGAGGCGGCGGGGCCGGCGGCGGAGGAGGCGGTGGCGGCGGCGGAGGAGGAGGCGGCGGAGGCGGTGGTGGTGGCGACATGAAGAAGCGGATGCTGAGCATCACCGCCTGATCGTGGGTGTCCTCATAGCGCGCCAGGCAGGCCGGTCCGCAGGTGAAATTGTCGGCGCCGAAGAACTGGCGATAGCGCCAATCGACCCCGACATCGATCGCGTCGCTGAACGAATAGGTTAACCCGACGATGCCTTGGGCGGCGAAATGGGCTTCGTTGTTGGCGAGGTAGCGCGCCCCGGCGTAATCGGCCGCAATGCTGACAATGCCGACGCCGATGCCGCCGCCGGCGCTCAGCGACCAGTGCGGCGCCAACGGCAGATCATACATCGCATTCATGAAATAGGTTTTGGGCTCGGAATGGCCGCTGGTGCCGCCGATCCCCTCGACGGCGAGATCGTGGTGGGCCCAACCGAATTCGTTCTCGAGGCGGAAATGGTTCCAGCGGTAGCCGAACGAACCCACCACCAGCGCCGATTCCTCGGACTTCAGCGGGTAAACCGCCGAGCCCAGCATCGAGGTGGCGGCGACGTTGACGGTAGCGAACTTAGTCCATCCGGCACCCAGTCCGATGTACCAGCCGTTTTCAGCAGCGGCGGCGGGCAAGGCCATGGCGGCGAGGGCCGTCGTGGCCATCAGGGCGAAGATGGTGCGCTTCATGGAATTCATCCCTCTCAAGCGGCCAAGAGCGGCCGGCGTCCGGATGCTGGTACGCGCGAGTCCCGCAACGGTCGCATCGTGAGGGATGGCAACATTCACGCCGACGGCCCGCAGCCGCCGTTTGGCCGCGCCTGTGATGGAGACGCAACAATTTAAAGGCTGATGTTTCCGGCGCTGAGCAGAAAGGCATAGCGCCCGGGCAGCAGGCGCAAGCTGGCGCCGGGTTGGTGTTCGAGCCGTTCGATCAGCTCGGTGCGCGGGGCAACATGGAAGAGGCCGAGCCAGCCCAGCATCGCGGTACGTGCGACGCTGCCAAGCCCGGTCAGGTCGGCGAAATCGACGATGTGGATCGTACCGCCGGGTGCCAAATTGGCCGAGGCCGCACCGATGGCGCCCTTCCAATCGGGAATCATCGACAGGCTGTAAGAGAACATCGCGGCGTCGAACGGCGCCGTTTCGCCGAACATCGCCGGCGTCAGGTTTTCGGCATAACCGTGCGCCAGGGTAATGCGACGGCTCAGCCCGGCACGGTCCACCGTGTGGGCGGCGCTCTTCAGCATTTCGTGGCTGGCGTCGAGGCCGTAAAGCTTCGCCTCGGGAAACGCCCGCGCGATCTTGACCAGATTGCGCGCCGTGCCGCAGCCGATTTCCACCAGCCGGGCGCCGGGCTTGAGGTCAAGCTCGCCGATCAGCCGGTCGCGCCCAAACAGATAGTATTTGCGGGTGATGTCGTAGATGAAGCGCTGATGGCGGTAGATACGGTCCATCAGATCGCTGTGGTCTTCAGCCTTTGCGGACATAGACGTGGAATCCGCCGTAGATGGAGGAACGGTCCTGGGCGTGGAAGGCCTTCGACTCGTCTTCGAGATAGGTCCACGGCTCCAGCAGCGCCGGGCTCAACTTTTTCGGCAGCACGCTGTCGGGGCCCGCAGTACGGAAAATGACGCGGGCATCCTTGGCATGCGCGGTGCGGTCGATCTCGGCCCACAGCGACGAGCATTGTGCCGGGCTCATCCAGTCCTGGCTGTCGAGCAGAACGAACCGGTGCAGCGACTGGGCATCCCGGCTTTTGAGGAAATCGGTCAGCATGGCGTGGTGGACTTCCACCCGGTCGAGGCGGGCCTTGATGGTGTCGTAGACGTCGGCGCGCAGATAGCTCGGCACCGCTTCGCGGTGGGCGGTGTCGTAGCCGCGGCCGAACGCCTGCCAGGCGAAATAGTTGGCATGAATCGGAAAGTCGCAGGCCAGCCGCTCGACGCGCTCGCGCAACACCGCCATGGCATTGCCATTGGGGCCGACCAGTTCGTCGTATTGCGCCGGCGGAATGCCGAGCGCGTACAGCGACACCGGACTCTTGGCCAAGAGGCGGATCGATTTGTTGTTGAACAGCGGCGCGATCAGCCGGTCGAAGGCGGCGCGCTGTTCGGCCGGCGTCTTGGCCTCGAGCATGCCGTCGAGCCGCTTGCCGTTGAGCTTGGCGACCGCATGCAGGATGCCGATGAATCGTCCCAACAGGCCGTAGCGGTAGAGATTCTTGGCGAACATGTTGATGCGCCGGTTGCCGATGGGATTGCGCTTTTCCCAGTGGCGGCGCGTCTCGGCATCGAGCCGGTCGGCAATGTAGGTGTCGTAAGCGGTGCGATTGGCGGTGCTGTTGGCCTCGCCGAAGAAGCGGAAGAAGGCTTCGTAATTGGGCAGCGCCGCCAGCGCCGCCAGCTTCAGCCGGGTCAAGGCGACGTGATTGGGATTGAGGTCGACGGCGATGATGCGCCCGGGATCGGCCGCCAGGTAATTGAGGACGTTGCAGCCGCCTGAGGCGATGGTCAGCAGGTGATGATGCGACTTAAGGTCGAGTGCCGCCAGGTCGACATCCGGGTCTTCCCAGATCTGGTTATAGACAAAGCCCTGAAACATCAGGGTGAAGAGGCGCTCCAGCGCGCCTCTTTTGGTGGTTGCAGGCCGCTGATGGGCGGCTCGTTCAAGCAATTCGTTGGCCATGTTCTTCTTTGGAATTTCAATCCGGGGCCCGGTTCCGGCCGGTTACCTATATGGAAGTGGGCGCCCGAGCAAACCGAATCGACGGCGGCTTGCGCCCGCGCACGGCACCCGCGTACCTTGCAACCATGACGGCCCCCATCCAGGAGGTGCTCGACCTCCTCAATCTCGAGAAGATCGAAGAGAACATTTTCCGCGGGGCCAGCCCCAAGGACCGGCTGCAGCGCGTCTTCGGCGGTCAGGTTCTGGGCCAGGCGCTGATGGCGGCGAACCATACTGTCGAGGGCCGGTTGTGCCACTCGCTGCACGCCTATTTCCTGCGCGGCGGCGATCCCAAGGTTCCGATCCTCTATGAAGTCGACCGTTCGCGGGACGGCGCCAGCTTTACCTCACGGCGGGTGGTGGCGATCCAGCACGGCCGGCCGATCTTTACGCTGGAAGCCTCGTTCCAGAAGGAGGAGCCCGGCTATGAGCACGCCTTCGCCCGCCCCGAGGTCCCCGATCCGGAAAATTTACAAGGCGATGCCGACCTGCGCGCCGCCATCGCCGACAAGGTTCCCCCCGAGCTTGCCGCTTGGGCGCTGAGGCCCAGACCGATCGAGACGCGGCCGATCGATCCCAGGCCCTATCTCCATCCCGATCCGCGTCCGCCGCGCGAAATGGCCTGGATTCGCGCCTCGGGTCCGTTGCCCGACGATCCGGCGCTGCATCGCTCGGTGGCGGCGTTCGCTTCCGACATGTCGATCATCGGCACCGCGCTGTTGCCCCATGGCGTCGGCTGGTACGACAACAAGGTGCAGCTCGCCAGCCTCGATCATGCGATGTGGTTCCATCGCCCGTTCCGCATCGACGACTGGCTGTTGTTCGTACAGGACGCGCCCTCGGCCTCCGGCGCTCGCGGCTTCAATCGCGGCCTGTTGTTTTCGCGAGACGGCGCCCTGGTGGCCTCGGTGGCGCAGGAAGGATTGATGCGGCCGGTCCGCCCGCGCGACGTCGCTTAGCTGTGCGCGACTTTCACGCTGCGGCGCGGCTTGGAATAGAAGCTGCTGGTCAAATTGACCGAGCCGAGGAGATAGGGCACCGCCGACGTGAAGGCGTAGGTGACCTCGGCATAGATCACGCTCGAGTTGGCGGGAAGGATGCCGGTCGGAATGTTTGACGGCGGCGCGCTGCGCGGCGAGGTGTTCTGGGCGTCGCTCCAGGCCACTGTGACCTTGCCGGTCGAATCGGCGACCAGGCTGGTGACGATGATGCGCGCGTTCGACGAGGCATAGGGATAAAGGATCGCGTTGGCGGCACTGAAATCGTTGCCGGTGTCGGTCGACGACACCGTGGTTTCCTGCGCCACCAGGTCGGCGACCGTCGAGGACACCCGCGATACCCGCGAATTGCAGTCGACCGCACTCGACAGTTCCGTCGCCCCGAAGAACATGATCACCATCACCGGCGCGATCAGGGCGAATTCCACCGCCGCCAGGCCTCTGCGATCGTTCGCGAAGGTGCGCGCGCTCAGCATCCCGACACCGAGGTGTTGTAGGGCTCGTTGCGGAAGGCGGCGGCCGCGCTCAGCAGGTGGTTGTTGTTCGACATGTTGACCAGGAACGGCGTCAACAGCGGCGTCGCCACGTTCCAGGTGTAGAAGGCGCGCACCAGGACGACGCTGCACACCGATCCCGGCGCCCAGTTGTTGAGCGACGGATCGAGCCCGCCGCTGGCAAGGATCGGATTGGTGACGTTGGCCGATCCGAAATTGGCAAAAGTCTCGACATCGATCTGCAGGTTGGAATCGCACGCCAGCACCGGGGCGATTTCGTTGCAGACGAGGGTACGGAACTGCGCCTGGGAGGTTCCATTGGTCGCCACCTGGCCGGTGCGAATCTGGCGCGCGGCATCGTTGACGGCGTTCTGCAGCACGAAATTGCCGAAATAGATGAGGCCGGTTTCCATCGTGCCCATCAGGAAGACGAAGAAGATCGGCGCCACGAAGGCGAACTCGATCGCGGCCGAGCCGGAGCGGGAGCGCACCAGCCTGGCGCGCACGGCTCTGGCGGCGCGCCGGCGCCGCTTCACGGCCATCTTCATCATGAGTCGCGACACCCCGGCCGCCCTTTGACGGAAGCGTGCCATTAGACGCCCGCGGACGTTGTATTCGAAGCGATATCGATCCGCATGCTGAACCGCCGGTTAATGACGGCCACACAGCAGGTAGCGGAAAAACTCGAACAAATTGGAACGAATTCTTTAAGGGCTCGCCCTCATTGTGGCACAGGGTCGCAAAAGGGGATGGACGTGCTGCGTTCTTTGTCCGCAACGCTGCGCCGGTTGATGGCCGCGTGCGGGGGCAATGTCGCGATGATCTACGGGCTGGCGCTGGTGCCGCTGACATTGGCGACCGGCGGCGGGCTCGATTATGCGCGTTCGGTGGTGGTCAAGTCGGCGATGGGCGAAGCGCTCGATTCCGCCGCCCTGGCCGTCGCCAGCGCCAAAGGCCAGACGCCGGCCCAGATGCAGACCCTGGCGCAGCAGTATTTCAACGCCAATTATCACCAGAGCGCCGACTACGGCACGCCGGTCGCAGTGACCGTCAGCGTCAGCGGCCAGACCATCACGCTCGCAACCAGTTGCGCCATGCCCACCACCATGCTGCGCGCCGTCGGATTTTCCAACTGGACCATCAATGCGACCTCGACCGTGACCTACGGCCAGACCAAACTGTGGGTCGCCCTGGTGCTCGACAACACCGGCTCGATGAGCGATTCCGACCGCACCGGGCTGACCAAGATGAGCGCCCTGAAAAGCGCCTCGCATTCGCTGCTCACCATGCTGCAGGGCGCCGGCACCAATCCCGGCGACGTGCTGGTGTCGATCATTCCGTTCGCGCGCAATGTCAACATCGGCACCAGCTACAAGACCGCGACCTGGCTCAGCCTCGATGATTTCGACAACGCGCCCAACAAGCCGGCGTCGAATGTCGGGCCGGGCTCGTATTGTCCGTGGAGCGACGGCAGTGACGGCTTCCATTGCGTCAAGAACGCCACCAACGGCGCCAGCGACGTCTCGACCGTTCCGACCAACGGCAACATCTGTCCCAGCGACACCACCACCGGCCATTACTGGAACGGCTGCTACGATTCGGTCTCGACCGGCTGGAACAGCTGGAGCCATACCTGGCACGCCAACGACACCTCGACCTGGGCCGGCTGCGTTACCGATCGCGGCACCACGGTGAAGCCGACCGGATCCGACTACGACGTCAACGTCGCGACGCCGACGCCGCAGATCGCCAGATCGATGATGGTAGCGGAAAATTCGCCGTCGTGTCCGGCGACCACGGTGTTGGGGCTGACCTACGACTGGACGTCGCTGTCGAACAAGATCGACGCCATGACCGCCAACGGCTCGACCAACCAGACGATCGGCCTCGTGTGGGGCTGGCATTCGCTGACTCAAGGCGCGCCGCTCAACCCGCCGGCGCTGCCCGACCAGACCCAGCGCGTGCTCATCATTCTGTCCGACGGTCTCAACACCCAGAACCGCTGGTCGGGCAACGGCTCCAGCCAGTCGAGCGATGTCGATGCCCGCATGGCACTGGTCTGCTCCAATGCCAAGGCGGCGGGCCTTGTGATCTATGCGGTCTATGTCGACATCAACGGCGCCCAGGGCAATTCGTCGGTGCTGCAGGCCTGCGCCTCGGATTCGAGCAAATATTACGACCTCACCAGTTCGAGCCAGATCCAGCAGGCCTTCACCGACATCGGCCAGCAGATCACCAATCTGCGTGTCAGCCAGTAACGCGTGCGCACGGCTCAGGCGAATTGCGCCGAGAAGGCTAACGGATCGCTAACCGTTGCCCGGAATAACTCAGGCATGGCGCAACCGTTTGTTGGATGATCGGCTCCCGACCTGGAGCTGATGCCATGTCCGTGTTGCGCCAACTCTTCACCCTGGTGCGCGCGTTCGGGGCCGACCGCCGCGCCAATCTCGCCTTCATCTACGCCATCGCCCTGGTGCCGTTGACCATCGTGGCGGGGGCTTCGATCGATTACGCCCGCGGCGTGCTGGTGCGCGCCAGCCTGACCGAGGCGCTCGATGCGGCGGGACTGGCGGTGGGGGCGTCCGGCAATCTTTCCCAGGCCGATTCCACCTCCTTGGCGCAGGCCTATTTCAACGCCAACTACGGCCTCGATACCTCGTTCGGCACACCGAGCCCGGTCAGCGTGGCCCAGAACGGCCAGGATTTCACGCTGACCTCGAGCGTGCCGATGCCGACGGTGCTGATGCAGCTTGTCGGCCTTTCCAGCGTGCCGGTGTCGTCCTCGGTGGTGGTGACCCGCAATTCGATGAACATCGAGGTGGCGATGGCGCTCGACATCACCGGCTCGATGACCGGCTCGCGCCTCACCGATCTCAAATCCGCCGCCAAGAACCTGATCGAGACGGTGGTGCAGAGCCAGCAGTCGCCGACCTATTCCAAGGTGGCGATCGTGCCCTATTCGATGGCGGTCAATGTCGGCGGTTATGCCGATCAGGCGCGCGGCGCGATTGCCGCCGGCCTCGCCATCACCGGTGCCAGCCGCACCAATCCGGTGGTGGTCACCGCGCCCGGCCATACCTTCAACAATGGCGATGTCGTCTATATCACCAACGTCGGCGGCATGACCCAGCTCAACGCCAAGGTCTTCACCGTCACCAACAAGACGACCAACGGCTTTGCGCTGTCGGGCATCAACGGCACCAGCTATTCCTCCTACAGCAGCGGCGGCACGGTGTGGTGCACCAAGCCGGGCTGCCAGTACTACAATTTCCAGAGCGCCACCGGCACCACCAACACCTTCCAGGTGTCGAGTTGCGTCACCGAACGCACCAGCGATGCCTACAACGACAATCCGCCGTCGACGACGCCCTTGGGGCGCAACTATCCTGCGGCGTCGACCAATCCGTGCCTGGCCTCGACCATCACGCCGCTGTCGACCGACAAGACGACGCTCGAAAGCACGATCGACGGCTTTTCCGCCTCGGGTTCCACCGCCGGTCATGTCGGCATCGCCTGGGCTTGGTATTTGCTGTCGCCGAATTTCGGTTCCCTGTGGCCGAGCGCCTCGCAGCCGGGCGCCTATGGCGACGCCAAGCTGATGAAGTTCGCGGTGATCATGACCGATGGCGCCTTCAACACGCCTTATTGCAACGGCGTGATTGCCGCCGATGCCGGCTCGGGCAGCGATTCCGCCCAGTATCACAACAGCTGCAACGCCCCCAACGGCTCGTCGATTGCCCAGGCCAAGGCGTTGTGCGCGGCGATGAAGGCCAAAGGCATCATCGTCTATACCGTGGGCTTCGATGTCGGCAGCGACACCACCGCGATCGACGTGCTGACGAGCTGCGCCACCGATGCCGCACACGCGTTCTTTCCGGCCACCGGCACCGATCTCAAGAACGCGTTCAGCGATATCGCGCAGCAGATCACCAATCTGCGCGTCAAGAGCTAGCGGCGATGGAAACTATTGGCCGCTGCCGGCGGCGCGGGTGATCAGGCCCTGATACTTGGTGATCTGATCGGTCGCGGCGTCGAAAGCGCCGGCGGAATCGCCCGGCTGCGGCGATGGCTGGCAGCGGTTGGCGGCGCAGGCATAGGTGGTCTGCTCGCGGCCGCGCTGCAGTGTCACCGTCGAGCTGCCGCCGCTTTTGCCGGCAACGACGATCTGCTGGTTGGCGACCGGCTTGCCGGCGGCATCGAGGGCAACGACGTTGGTCGAGCCGAAGGCCTTGCCTTGGACGAAGGCATGGCGGCTGTCGATGATCATGACATCGGCGATCACCGGATTGCCGACGTAGAGGGTCGATACCGGCTTGGCGAAGGTGACGACGCGCACTTCGTCGAGCGGCACGCTCATCGCCGATCCCGCCTGGCTCGCGCCGACACTGGCAGCGGCACTGAGAAGGACGGCAAGAATGGTGCGGCGCATGGCTTCAACGGTCCCCGCGTGAACTCGCTCGCGAGGCTAGGCCGCTGCCGTGAACAATTGCTTAAGTATTGGGGAGCGGTGCAACCCGCGAGTGTCGTCGCGCTGAAAGTGGTGAATGGGCGCTGAAGGAAATGTTCGGCCTGCGGGCCGGGCGGTTTACCGAATGTTGAGGACAACGCCTTCATCCTCGCCCCATGGCGCAGTGGAAGAGTGTGATGGGGCAAGCAGACAAAGGCCGGAGCCCGCTGACGTTGTCGCGTCAGGCGCTGGTTCTCGACAGCTGCGAACGCGCGTTCGTACTGGTGATATTCCTGCGGTTCGCGTGGTTCATGCTCGCCGGCGCCGATCGCCCCACGAGCTTCCTCGACATCCTTCTGGTGGTCGCGGAAGCCATTCCGTTCGTGCTGATCATGCTGCGGCCGAAGTCGGAAACGCTGTCGCGGCGGCCCACCGACTGGCTGCTGGGGATGGCCGGGGTGACCCTGCCGCTGCTGGTACGTCCGACAATCGCCGTGCCGCTGGCGCCGGTGGCGCTGTGCTTTGCCGTCATGGTGCTCGGCACCTTCCTTCAACTCAGTGCGAAGATCGTGCTGGGGCGGAGTTTCGGGGTGATCGCCGCCAATCGCGGCGTCGTCACGCTGGGACCGTACCGCTTCGTCCGCCATCCGATGTATCTCGGCTATACCATCACCCATATCGGGTTCTTCCTCAGCATGCCGACGCCGGCGACGGCGCTGTTGTACGTCACCACCTTGAGCGTGCAGATCCTGCGCATGCTGCGCGAGGAACAGGTGCTGATGCAGGACGAAGCCTATCGCGACTTCTCCCGTCATGTGCGCTTCCGCCTGTTGCCGGGCGTGTTCTAGCAATTTCAGCGCGCATTTTTGCGCCCTCGGCCGGTTCGCAACCTGCGAGGGTTTGTGCGGCCGGAGCCGAAGTTTTGCGGGTGTGGTAAACAGTTCTGAAAAATTAAGTACGACGGCTTGGCGGCAATGGGGTTTTTCGTATCATTGCGATACAAACAGCCAGAAAGCCGCCGCAGCCATTTAGGGGCTCGTTAAACCTCCGCGCCTAAGCTTTTACCCGTCCTGGCAGCGAACCGTCGCAAAACGGGGGAGCCGCGGATCCTAGGGTGTCCACAAGTGGAGGTTTTCATGAACAACCTTTTTGCGCGTTTCGTCCGCGATGAGTCCGGCGCGACGGCGATTGAATACGGTCTGATTGCTGCGCTGATCGCGGTCGTGATCATCACCGCTCTGCAGGCGATCGGCACAAACCTGACGACGAAGTTCAACGCGATTGCGACCGCCCTCTAAGCGTCGTGATCGAACGCGACGGTGATCGGGGGCTGAATACCGCCTTCACCGGGCGAAATTCCGGGCGGCCGCCGCGAGGCGGCCGTTACCGTTTGGGGTGATCGGATGAGCGCGTTTCTGGTGATGCTGGTCCTGCCGCTGCTGTTGGCGCTTGCTGCCGGCTGGGACTTGGCGAGTTATACCATTCCCAATCTTGTTTCGCTCGGCATTGCCGCGGCGTTCGTGGTGTTCGCGCTGATCTCCGGATTGCCGGCGGCGGCGTGGGGCGGCCATATCGCTGCCGCACTGGTAGCGTTGGCCGCCGGGTTCGCCCTGTTTGCGGCGCGCTGGATCGGCGGCGGCGACGCCAAGCTGTTCGCCGTCACCGCCTTGTGGTTCGGCTTCGGCGACCTGCTCTCCTATGCGCTGATCGCCGCACTCATCGGCGGCGGCTTGACGCTGCTGCTGCTCGTGATGCGGCGCGTGCCGCTGCCGGCCCTGTTGATCCGGCAAGGCTGGATTGCCCGTCTGCACGACCATCGCGCCGGTATTCCCTACGGTGTCGCGCTCGCTGCCGGCGCCCTCGCGATCCTGCCCTCGGCGCAAGTACTGCACCTCGCGGGACTCGCATAAAGCAAAGCTTAACCCCTGTTTTCCGGGCACTTTTCAGCACCTCATTAAGCAAATTCTAAAGGGTTCCATGCTCGGATAGAGTGAAAGGGAGCCTCATCATGAACACGCGGAGACTGGTCGTTCTCTTGCTGGCGGCAGGTGCTGCGGGCGTGATCGCTCTCATGGTCCGCGGCTTCGTCGGTGGCGGTACCAAGCAGGCCGATGCCAAGCCGCAGCCGGCCCCCGTCGCCCTGACGCAGATTCTCGTTGCCGCCACCCGTCTCGATCCCGGCCGTCCGGTCACCGCCGAACAGGTGCGCTGGGAGGCATGGCCGCAGAAGGCCGTCGATGCCAGCTTCATCCGTCAGACGCCGGGCACCACGCCAGCGGCGTTGGTGGAGGGCATGGTAGTGCGCGCGCCGATGGTCGAAGGCGAGCCGGTGACCTACGCCAAGATCGTCAAGAGCCAGGGCGCCGGCTTCATGGCCGCCACCATCGCGCCGGGCATGCGCGCGGTTTCGATTCCGGTGTCGGTAGCTTCGGTCGCCGGCGGTTTCATCCTGCCCAACAACCGCGTCGACATCATGGTGACGCTGGTGACCGGCGACAGCCCCAGGCGCGGCATCACCCGCACCGTGCTCGCCGACGTGCGCGTCGTCGCGATCGATCAATCGGCCGACAAGCCCGATCAGAAGGCAGTGGCCGAGATCAAGACGGTGACGCTGGAAGTGACGCAGGATCAGGCCCGCACGGTGGCAACCGCGCAGGCAATGGGCATCCTGTCGTTGACGCTGAGAAGTCTCGGCGACGACAGCAAGGCAACGGCCGATGCCAAGAACCCGGCCGCCGCCGAAAGCGAACAAGCGGGATTGGTGACGGTGATCCGCTACGGCCACCTACGCAGGGTGAGCGGCGGCGGAGGAGTGCAGTGATGCGAAAAATCCTCGTTGCGCTTGCTGGCATGGCCGCGGTTTTGTTCGCGGCCGAACGCGTTTCTGCCGCCCCGCCCGATGAGGCCTCGGCACGGGTGGTGCTGGTGTCGACGCACGGCGGCGTATCGCCGGCGCATCAGCGCATCACCCTCGGTCTCGGCAAGGCCGTGGTGGTCGAGATCGATACCGACGCGCGCGACGTGCTGGTGTCCGATCCCGCCATCGTTGATGCCGTGGTACGCACGCCGCGGCGCATTTTCCTGATGGGCCAGAAGGGCGGCCAGACCAATGCGTTCTTCTTTGACGGAGCGGGCAAGCAGATCGCCTCGATCGACATCCGCGTCGAGAAGGACACCACCGATCTTGCCAAGCTGATCAAGCCCTCGTTCCCCGATACCGACATCAAGGCGCAGGCGATCAACGACACCGTGGTGCTGACCGGCCACGTTGCCAGCGCGGCGGAAGCGCAGCGTGCTGTCGATATCGCCGCCAGCTTCTCGGGCGATCCCAAGAAGGTCGTCAATGTCCTGCAGATCCGTTCGTCGGAACAGGTGATGCTGAAGGTGCGCGTTGCCGAGATGCAGCGCTCGATAGCCAAGCAGTTCGGCGTCGATCTGACCAGCGCCATGACGGTCGCCGGCGTGCCGATGGCGTTCGGCACCTCCAACCAGTTCGGCCTGGTCGGTCACGCGCTCAACGATCTCTCCGGCGGCCAGATCGGTTCGACCTGCGCCGGCGCCTTCTTCCCGAACACCGCGACCAGTGTGGTCACC
>NZ_JBWZET010000141.1:0-6582 GCF_056722145.1 Rhizomicrobium sp.
AAGCCTGCGAAGCTGCGGAGCCGCATTGCGGGGTGAGGGGAATGGGACCCAGGGTGCGACCCCACGCAAAGCGTGGAACGCGAAGCGTGGGAAGGGGGCTCATTATCTCGCAAGCCCCCATCGGCGCTGGCGCGCCACTTCCCCCACGGTCTTCGTGCCGACACCAGCGCCGATGTGCCCGCGGGGGCAGAAAAGGAGCGGCGCATCGGACAGCGGCGATACGCTGAGACTCTATTGTCATCCCCGGCCGAAGCCTGCGAAGCTGCGGAGCAGCATTGCGGGGTGAGGGGAAGGGGACCCAGGGTACGACCAGCCCGGGATGCCTCAAGCCGAGTCCTACCGGAGAGAATGTCTTGCCGTTTGCTCCTGGGTCCCCGCACGTCGCTCAGCTCCGTTTCGCCGGGGATGACACGCGGAATTGGCTCCTCTACGCCGCATTGCTGATCGTCGGCGGTGGGCTCGACATTGCCACCAGCCGTTATCCCGCCGATCTGCCGGTGTGGCTGCCGTGGGAATTTTCCTGGCCGGTGTATCTTGCCACCACGCTGACGCTGGCCTGGTTCGTCCGCGGTCTTGCCCGGCTTGACCCATCGCAGCGCCCGGCCGCGTGGCGCTCGGCCCTGTTCCTCATCGGCATGATCGGCAATTATGCCGTGTTGCAGACCCATTTCGATTATCTCGCCCAGCACATGTTTTTCATCCACCGCTGGGCCCATTTCTGGCTGCATCATGCGGGCGCGATGCTGATCGCGTTCGGCATGAGCGGACAGGCGATCCGCGCCGGCATGCCCGCGTTCCTCCGTCCCCTGATCGATGCGCCGCCGGTCCGCGGCACGCTCGACATCCTGCAGCACAGGCTGGTGGCGCCGGTCTTGTTCGTCGGCCTGTTGTATTTCTGGCTGATCCCCGCGCTGCACACCATCGTGATGCTCGACCGCCGGCTCTACGACGTGATGAACTGGACCATGGCGCTCAACGGCATCCTGTTCTGGAGCCTGATTGTCGACCCGCGCCCCCATCCGCCGGCGCGGCTGTCCACATTATGGCGCGCACTCGCCATCCTGATCATCGAACTGCCGCAGATGGTGCTCGGCGCCGTGCTGTCGCTGTCGGAGACGGATTACTACCCCGTCTACAACATCTGCGGCCGCGTCTTCGACATGACCCCGCTCACCGATCAGCACTTCGGCGGCCTGATCATCTGGCTCCCCGGAACGATGATGAGCTTCGTCGCGATGCTGGTGGTGCTGGTGAATTTGAGAAGAAACGAAGAAGGGGAGTAGGGAGTGAAGGAATGACTACTCACTACTCCCTATTCCCTACTCACTCCCTTCAATATCCCGCCGCCTCGCCATCCTTGCGCATCTCCGATGCGCCCCAATAGACGTGGTTTTTCGCATCCAACATGATCGCCTGATAGCCGCCGAAATTGCCGCTTCCGGGCGCGATCTTGTAACCGCGCGCCTTCAAGGCCTCGATCACCGCTGGGGAAAATCCGCTTTCCACTTCCACCGTGCCGATGCCCTCGCTTTTTTCGCCGGTCGGTTCGGCGTTGCCGAAATGGCGCCAGCGAGCGGCATCGCCGGCTTCCTGGACGTTCATGCCGAAGTCGATGATGTTGGTGAGGATCTGGACATGGCCTTGCGGCTGCATATCGCCGCCCATCAGGCCGAACGCCATGAACGGGGCGCCGTCCTTCATCACGAAGGCGGGGATGATGGTGTGGAACGGCCGCTTGCCTGGCGCATAAACGTTGGCGGCGTGCGGATCGAGGCTGAACAGTTCGCCGCGATCCTGGAACATGAAGCCGAGCCCGTCGGCCACCAGTCCCGATCCCATGCCGCGATAGTTCGATTGGATCAGCGACACCATCATGCCGTCCTTGTCGGCGACCGTGAGATAAGTAGTGTCGCCGTCATAGAGAAGCGGATTGCCGGGGCCGAGGTTCGGATTGGCGCGGGTCGCCGTAATCAGCCGCCGGCGCTCGTCGGCATAGCGGTCGCTCAGCAGCCCCTTGATCGGAATTTTCGCGAACGCCGGATCGGCGTACCATTTCGCCAGGTCTTCGAACGCCAGCCGCTTCGATTCCAGCAGCAGCGTCAGCGCATCGGCGGAGCCGGCGCCCATGGCCTTCAGATCGAACGCCTTCAGCACCTGCAGCATTTCCAGCGCCGCCATGCCCTGGCCGTTGGGCGGCAGTTCGAAAACGTCGTAGCCGCGATAATTCACCGACACCGGCGTCACCCATTCGCCGTGATGGGCGGCGAAATCCTCGTAGCGCAGGTCGCCGCCGATGCGCCGGAAATAGGCGTCCATGGTGTGTGCGATTGCGCCTTTATAGAATGCGTCGCGCCCCCCGGTGGCGATCATTTGATAGGTATTGGCGAGATCGGGGTTCTTGAAAATTTCGCCTTGCGCCGGGGCGTGGCCGCCGTTCGCGTCCGCGATCAGATAGGTATGGCGGGCGTTGTCGGTTTCTTCGAGCAGGCCGCGACGGCGCTCGAACGAAGCCATGTTGCCTTTCCAATACGCCGACGCCAGCTGCGCCACCGGAAAACCGTTCCGCGCGTAGCCGATTGCGGGCGCCAGCACCTCGCTCATCGGCAGCTTGCCGAAGCGGTCGTGCAGCGCAAACCACGCATCCACCGCGCCCGGCACGCTCACCGGCAGCGATCCCACCGGCGGAATGTGCGGCGAGTAGGGCATGCCGGCGCGCTTGTAGGCGGCGGCGATTTCCGCTTTCAGCCGCTTGAGGTCGCGCCCCTTGGGCGAGCGGCCGGAGCCGTTATAGCCGTAGAGCTGTTTGGTCTTGGGGTCCCAGACGATCACGAAGCAATCGCCGCCGATGCCGTCGAGCACCGGCTGCATCAGACCGAGCGCCGCGTTGGCCGCAATCGCCGCGTCGATGGCGCTGCCGCCTTTCTTCAGGACGTCGAGCGCGATCTGTGTGGCGAGTGGATTTTCCGTCGCCGCCATGCCGTGCTGTGCCAATACCGGCGGGCGCGTCGCCCACGGCGCCCCGGCATAGCGATCGCCGCGGCTGATCTGATCGGACTGTGCGAACGCAACGCCCGTCACGGCCAAAGCCGTAAGCGCGATGGCCAACCCCCGTTTCAACACGATGTTACTCCCAGTTCGGAACATGGCAGCTCGGCTGGCCATGTTTTTCGAAATAGCGCTGGTGATAGTCCTCGGCCGCCCAGAAGGTCGGTGCCGGTTCAATGGTGGTGACGATCGGGCGTTTGAACTTGCCCGAGGCATCGTATTCGGCCTTTTTGGCGCGGGCGATTTTTTCCTGTTCGTCGCCATGGGTGAAGATGACCGAGCGGTACTGCGTGCCGACATCGACGCCCTGGCGGTTCAGGGTGGTAGGGTCGTGCCATTGGAAGAACACGTCCACAAGCTTGTCGTAAGAAACCGTGGCGGGGTCGAAGGTCACTTCCACCACTTCGGCGTGCCCGGTCTGGCCGGTTTTCACGTCCTTGTAGGTGGGATTGTTCATGCAGCCGCCGGCATAGCCGCAAATCGCCTCGGCGACTCCCGGCACTTCGCGGAAAAATGATTCAACACCCCAAAAACAGCCCGCCCCGAAGGTGGCTTTTTCCATGGAACCTCTCCAATTTTGACCAGACTTTAGCGCAGGAAATCGCGCCGCGGCGAGGCGTTTTTTTGACCCCGGGCGCGCCTGTATCTAGTCTGTCGTCGGCGATTCCAGGACGGTCCCCATGCCCAACATTCTCCGCGAAACCCATTTCGACGGCCTCGGCACCCTCAAGACGGGCAAGGTGCGCGACATCTACTTCCAGCCCGACAAGCTGATTCTGGTGGCGACCGACCGCCATTCCTCGTTCGACCGCATCATTGCCCACATTCCGAACAAGGGCGCGGTGCTGAATTTGTCGAGCGCTTACTGGTTCCAGCAGACGGCCGACATCGTTCCCAATCACCTCATTGCGGTGCCCGATCCGAATGTGACGGTGGCGCGGCGCGTCAAGCCGCTGGCGGTGGAAGCGGTGGTGCGCGGCTATCTCACCGGCACGACTTCGACCTCGATCTGGACCCGCTACAGCGCCGGCGAGCGTCACTTCGGCGGCCTGTTATTGCCGGGCAGCCTGCCCAAGAACGCGCGCCTGCCGCAGCCGATTTTCGATCCGACCACCAAGGAAGATACCCACGACCGCGCGCTGAGCCAGGAAGACCTCGTCAAGGAAGGCTTCGTCAGCCGCGAATTGTTGGACAAGGTGCGCGAGACGGCGCTGGCGTTGTTCCGCCGTGGCCAGAACGTGGCGGCGCAGCACGGCCTGATCCTGGTCGACACCAAGTATGAATTCGGTCTCGACGACAACGGCACACTGATGCTGATCGACGAAATCCACACGCCGGATTCGTCGCGCTATTGGAAGCTCGGTTCGTACGAGCAGCGTCTGGCCAAGGGCGAGGAGCCGGAATATTTCGACAAGGAATTCCTGCGCATCTGGTTCCGCGATCATTGCGATCCTTATAAGGACAAGGTGCTGCCGCAAGCCCCCGCCGACATGGTGGAAGAACTATCGCGCCGATATATCGAGATCTACCAGCAGCTCACCGGGCAGACCTTCGACGTCGATGCGACCGCTCCCATCGCCGAGCGCATCGAGAAGAACCTGGCGCCGTACCGGATCGGATAAATCGTGCGTGCTTCGCGGGCCAGCCATTTCGCCGCCGGTGCACGCCGGGTACAGTCCTCATGGCCGGCCACCTTGCATGACGAAGTTGGGCTAAAAATCTCGTCATGCTGAGGCGCTCCGCGCGCACGGTGCTGCCGTAAATTTCCGCTTCCCGGGACGCGGAGCCGCGAAGCACGCACCGCAAACGTGTGCCGTTGCGACGCAGCCGTTACAATTGTCGTCAATTGACGTTGGCAGCCGAATCCCTGGACCGTGTGGCGTGATGCTGGATGCGGTTCTGGAAAAGATTTTTGCGCCACTGCTGGAACGCTTCGCGGCGCCGGTCGGCAGCAAGGCGAACATCCTGGCGTTGGCTGCGTTCGCCGTGAGCTTCGCGGCGGTGCCGGTGATCGGCCGCCATCTGATGTGGATCGGCCTTGCGCTGTTCCTCGCCGGCCGCGGGCTGGCCGCAGTCGTGGTCCGAGAAAGCGACGCTGCGGAAGTTTTCAACGCCATCGCTTTCGCCGCACTGCCGTTCGCTTTCGTGCTCGATGCGCCGGTCAGGGCGTTGCCGGCGGTATTCTTGATGTCCGGGCTTGCGGCGCAGGCTGCGGCGGCCTTGAAATTCGGCCGTGGACTGATCGGCTCGACCGAGCTTGTGCTTCTGTTCGTTCTGGCGGCTCTATTGCCGGACTGGTTCGGCTTGATCGCCTATGTCGGCGGCGGGTTGTGTTTTGTCGCTGCGGGCGTTGAGGCGTCCAGGAGGATGTGATGAAAGTCGTGGTGATCGGGGCCGGCGTTGCGGGCCTCGGGATCGGTTGGAAGCTCGCGCGGGCGGGGGCGCGCGTGACCGTTCTCGAGCGGGCGCAGGTCGGCAATGGTGCCACCACGGCGTCGGGCGGCATGCTCGCCTCGGCAGCGGAACTGGACGGCGGCGAGACGCCCGAGGCGGCATTGGCGCGCAACGCCGATGCGTTGTGGCCGGCGTTTCAACGCGATCTCGAAAACGAGTCCAAGGTCGACATCGGCTACCGCCGCAATGGCGCGCTGCTGGTGCAGATGACCGGCGGGCCGGGGCGTGAAGCGCTGGCGCACGAAACGTTGGATGCCGCCGCCGCGCGTCACGCCGAACCGCTGCTCGGCCCCGATATTGCCGGTGCGGTGGTGGCGCCCGACGAGGCGATGGTCGACAGCCAGGCACTGTGCCGGGCGTTGGCGGTGGCGTTCGTGCGCGCCGGTGGCGAGGTGGTGTCGAACGAAACC
This sequence comes from Rhizomicrobium sp., assembly GCF_056722145.1. NCBI lineage: Bacteria > Pseudomonadati > Pseudomonadota > Alphaproteobacteria > Micropepsales > Micropepsaceae > Rhizomicrobium > Rhizomicrobium sp. The sequence goes on from NZ_JBWZET010000141.1 coordinate 5,910, forward strand.
GCCGTCCGTTTCGAGCGGGATGGCACCCGCGTGACCGGCGTCGTGACGCCGTTCCGGCTGCATCAGGCCGATGCCTTCGTGATCGCGATGGGGGCGTGGTCGTCGCGCATCGCCGGCTTGCCGGCCGAGGCAGTTCCGGCAGTGACGCCGGTGAAGGGCGAGATCGCGGTCCTGACGCCGCCGCCGGGGGTGACGCTGCCGCGCCGGGTGGTGTGGGGTAACGGCATTTACCTTGTGCCGCGCCGCGGCCGTCTGTTGGTCGGCGCCACCATGGAGGCGGCGGGGTTCGACACCAGCCTGACCCAGGCGGCGCTGCGCTGGCTGTATCGTCAGTCGACGGAACTCATGCCGGCGCTGAAGGATTGGCGCTTGGCGGCGCATTGGGCGGGTCTGCGCCCGCTGACGCCCGATCGCTTGCCGCTGCTCGGCCCTGCCGCTGTGGAAGGGCTTTACGTAGCAAGCGGTCAGTTTCGCAACGGCATCCTGTTTGCACCGGCGGTTGCTGAAGTACTGTCGCGTCTCATTCTGGAGCGGACGGCGGTGGATCCGGCGTTCGACCCGCGACGGTTCGGAAGCGACATTCAGGTCGCGTCCCCGGCGGAGACACCGCACCGGGACGTGCCAGCCGAGGCTTACACATGGCGCACGGGGTCCTGATTGCTGGTCTTTTGCT
>NZ_JBWZET010000142.1:0-29063 GCF_056722145.1 Rhizomicrobium sp.
TCGCCGCCGCGCACTGACGGCCGAGGTGAACATGACATAGACCGCATCGGTGGCCGCGGTCGCAACGACCACGCCCGCCGCCGTCAATAGATTAAAGTGCAAGCCACTCATCGCGCGATCTCCGGGCCTTTACCGTCGGAAGCGTGAGACTAAGCGGGAACAGAAGAACGCGCGACAGGCCCGGAATCGAAACGGCGCTTGATTGCCTGGCAATCAAACGCCGTTAATTCTCAGTCGCCTTACAGACTCAGGTCTGCGGCTGCGGCTCGAAGCCCGGCTCCGGACCGGGCCGTGCCTGACGGCCCGTGGACGGAACCGGCGAAGGCCGCGGCGCCGGCGCAGGCGGTGGCTCGTCTCCCGAATCGCGGATCGGCTTCTGGCCACGCAGCAGGCCGTAGATCTCCTCGCCGGTCAGAGTCTCGTATTCCAGCAGGCCCTTGGCCAGGGTTTCGAGATCCTGACGCTTCTCGGTGATGATGCGGGTCGCCTCCGCCAGACCGGCCTCGACAAGGCGTCGCACTTCCGCGTCGATCTTCTGCGAAGTCGATTCGGAAATGTTGTTCTGCTTGCCCATCGAGTAGCCAAGGAAGACTTCTTCCTGGTTCTCGCCGTACATGACGGTGCCGAGTTCGTCGGAGAAGCCCCAGCGCGTAACCATCGCACGGGCAAGCTTCGTCGCCTGCTCGATGTCCGATTGCGCGCCGGATGTGACCTTTTCCTTGCCGAAGATGACCTCTTCGGAGACACGGCCACCCATCAGCACCGCCAGACGCGACGTCATCTGCTCGTAGCTCATCGACAGCTTGTCGCGCTCCGGCAATTGCATGACCATGCCTAGCGCGCGGCCGCGCGGGATGATCGTCGCCTTATGGACCGGATCGGTCGCCGGCACGTTGAGCGCGACGATGGCATGGCCACCCTCGTGATAAGCGGTCAGGATTTTCTCCTGCTCGGTCATCACCAGAGTGCGCCGCTCGGCGCCCATCATGATCTTGTCCTTGGCGTCCTCGAACTCGCTCATCGTCACGATGCGCTTGCCGCGCCGGGCGGCGAGCAAGGCCGCCTCGTTGACGAGGTTCATCAGGTCGGCACCGGAAAAGCCCGGCGTGCCACGCGCGACCGTCTTGAGATCGACGTCGGGCGAGAGCGGCACCTTGCGCACATGCACCTTGAGGATGCGCTCGCGGCCGATGACGTCCGGGTTGGGCACGACGATCTGACGGTCGAACCGGCCCGGACGCAGAAGCGCCGGGTCGAGCACGTCCGGCCGGTTGGTCGCGGCGATGAGGATGATGCCCTCATTGGCGTCGAAACCGTCCATCTCGACCAGCAACTGGTTCAAGGTCTGCTCGCGCTCGTCATTGCCGCCGCCGAGGCCGGCGCCGCGATGGCGGCCGACCGCGTCGATTTCGTCGATGAAGACAAGGCACGGCGCGTTCTTCTTGGCCTGCTCGAACATGTCGCGGACGCGGGATGCGCCGACACCGACGAACATTTCCACGAAGTCCGAACCCGAAATGGTGAAGAACGGCACATTGGCTTCGCCGGCAATGGCGCGCGCCAGCAAGGTCTTGCCGGTACCCGGCGGGCCGACCAGCAGCACGCCCTTGGGGATGCGCCCGCCGAGGCGCTGGAATTTCTGCGGATCTTTCAGGAAGTCGACGATTTCCTTGAGGTCTTCCTTGGCCTCGTCGACACCGGCGACGTCCTCGAACGTCACCCGGCCCTGGCGCTCGGTGAGAAGCTTGGCGCGGCTCTTACCGAAGCCCATTGCCTTGCCGCCGCCCGATTGCATCTGCCGGAGGAAGAACACCCACACCGCGATCAGCAGCAGCATCGGGAACCACGACACCAGCACGTTCAACAGCGGCGACATGCCGTCATCCGGCTTGGCGACCGTGACGTTGACGTCGTGCTCCTTGAGCGTGGTCCACATCGTCTGGTCGTTGGTCGGCACCATCGTCGTGAACGAGGTCCCGTTGCGCAGCTCGCCCTTCACCTCATCACCTGCCAGGGTGATCTTTTGGACGTTGCCCTTGACGATTTCCTGCGTGAAATTCGAGTAGCTCAGCGGTTGCGCCTGAGCGCCCTTGTTCGACCCCTGGAACACGTTGAACAGGAGGACCAGGAGCAGCGCGATGAGGATCCACAGCGCCAGATTGCGAAGATTGTTCAAGGCGGTCCTTTCTCGGTGGCCCCTGCGGCCGCGACAAGACGAAAAAACAGTATCCTATAGATAGGTCGATTTCTCGTCGTTGCCAGATTTAGAAACGGTAAGGAATTTAACCGGCTGGAGCAAGATTATGCGCGCCGCCGCTTAAGAACCTGTTGGTACGCCGAAATGGCGTTACCGGGGCGGTTTGCGCCCTTTTTCGCGCTCGACCAAGAGGGTTGGCGGTCCAAATTGGCATAAAGCCTTGGGCGCTGGGCCAATTCGGCAACCATGGAGAGTCCGGCCTCCCCCAACGGAACTATTTGTGATCGCCGTAAACAAGGCAGACAGGCGATCGAACCGCGGCCGGTACGGATTGCCGCTCACCGCCATCAGCACCCGGGCAAGAGCGCGAAGACCCAGTTCCGGGGGCGCCCCGGCCAGCGCCAGGGCGTCGAGTGCATAACCGCCCCGGCACGGCTGGCAGGCCCGGGCGAGAACCGCATTGGACACGACGTCAAGCGCCTCCCGTGCCCGGGCGAGATGAACGGCGGTCTCAGCCAACCGCTCCGGCGTAAGTCCAAGCGGAGCAAGCTGCGGCCAGGCAAGGCGGATGCGTACCCGCGCGAACCTCGCGTCGGCGTTCATCGGGTCTTCAATCCAAGTCTGGCGACGGGCGATCAGCATTTGCCGCAGGTCGCGGCGGGCAAGACCGAGCATAGGGCGAACGACCACGAGGTCGGAAAAATCCGGATCGGGGAACGGCGCCCGTGTTCGCATCCCGGCCAGGCCATCGACGCCGCTGCCGCGCGCCAGCCGGATCAGAATGGTTTCGGCCTGATCGTCGCGGGTGTGGGCGACATACACCGCCACCAATTTTTTTTTGCGGGCATAGTCGCCGATCAACCGATAGCGCAGGCGCCGTGCCGCCGCTTCAATATCCGCGACCGGCGGCGGCTCTTTCGACGCCAGCACCACAGCTTTAAGCCCGACCTTTTTCGCCCAGCGCACCACCTGCCTCGCTTCGGCCGCGGCACCTTCACGCAGGCCGTGATCGACCGTGACGACGACCGGCGCCGGCAACGCTCGCACCTTGGCCCAGTCGCGCAACAGGTGCATCAGCGCCAGCGAGTCGGAGCCGCCCGAGACCGCGACCGCAGCCGGCCACGGCGCGCCGCTGGCGGTCATCGCGTCCGAGAAAGCCGCCGCTAGCTCGTCACTCGCCTTTGCAGGACTTGGCGCGCAGGGTCTGCGCCTGGGTGAGGATGTCGGGCCGGGCTTGCTTATATTTGCCTTTGATCGCGCCAAGCGTGACGCAGCCTTTCTCTTTTTCACCGAGGGCGAGCAGCGACTCGCCGAGTTTCAACATGCTGTCGGCGCCTTGCGGATTGGTGGGGTATTTCTTGATCTGCTCGGCAAAGGCGACCGCTGCGGCAGCAAAGTCCTTCTGCACAAAGGCGATGTTGCCGACCCAATAGACCGCCTGAGGCGCCAAGGGGTCCTTCGGATTGGCATCGGCGAAAGCGCGAAAGGCGGCGCGCGCCTCGTCATAACGGGTCCGGGCGAGCAGATTCATCGCCTCGTCGTACTGGCTGCGCGTCGCCGGGGCCGCGGGCGGCGTCGCACCGACGACCGGAACCGATCCCAGCGTTCCACCGTGACCGGGGGTGGTCAGCGTCGCGACCGCCGCATTGGGATCGCACGGCAGGCTGTTGCCGGAGGCGTCTGGGGTCGCCGTCGCGCCAAGCTGCTGCGCCGCCAGTGTGCACAGCTTGTAATCGAAATCCTTTTGCTGGCGGTCGATGCGCTGGCCGAGTTCCTGAATCTGGTGCGCCAGCATCTCGTTTTGGCCGGTCGACTGGCGGAGCGCGTTCTCGAGATCGGAAATGCGCTGGCGCAGTTCGGCGATGCCGGCGTCCTGATCGTTCTCGCGGGCTTCGGCCTTGAGGCGGGCCGCCTTCTCCTCGTCGCTCTCGCCGAAAATGCCGCGGACTTCGACCGGATGCAGGTAGCCGGAGCTCGCCGCACCGGCCGGACCGAGAACCACCATCAATGCCGCCGCCGCGGCGCAACTGCGCAAATTCATGACCATCACTCCGGATCACCCCATCTTAGGACAAATGTGGGGGCGGAAGAAATTACTCAGGCGACACGTTCCCCAGCTGAAACGCAAAGGGGCGCCGACCAGCGGCGCCCCTCAACTTCAATCGCTCGCAAGCAGGCTTACGAGTTCGCGCCGGAGGCGATGATCGTCACGCCACGGCGGTTCTGGGCCCAGCAGGCTTCCGTCGAGTCGGCGCAGATCGGACGCTCTTTGCCGTAGGACACGGTGTCGATGCGCGCGGCGGAGACGCCGAGGCTGACAAGGTATTCCTTGACGGCATTGGCGCGCTTCGCACCGAGCGCGATGTTGTATTCGCGGGTGCCGCGTTCGTCGGCATGACCTTCGACCGTGATCTTGATGTTCGGCCACTTGGCAAGCCAGGCCGCCTGCCGCTGCAGGGTGGCCTTGTCCTGATCAAGGACGGCGTACTTGTCATAGTCGAAGTGAACGGTATCACCGACATTCACCTTCAGATCCTGCGCGCTGCCCGGCACGATCGACGGAGCCGGCGGCGGGGCCGGCTGAACGACCGGCGGCGGCGCCGGCGGAGGCGGCGGAGCCTTCGTCGCGCAACCGGCGACAAAAAGACCAAACGCAACGACGGCCAGCTTCGGGCCGACAGCAAAATTCTTCATGGTTATCCCAACTCCTCAAGCACAAGCGCGTGCCGACTGCGAGAACACTGCGCTCTGATTTTTCGCACCTACCCCAATACGCCCTCGCGTGACGGATTGTAAGGAGAATACACCTACTGGATCAAGGGCGACCATGCCGGATCCGAGGCATCCCCCGGTGTGGAAACGCGTCTTTGGTTACGACCTGTGACATCAACGGACCATATCTGTGAGCCGTGGCCGCCCTGGAGGGTGCGGGTGAACATCAGAACCCGTCCATTCGGGGCCCAGGTAGGACCTTCGTCCTCCCAGCCGTTCGACAGCATGCGCTCGCCCGAGCCGTCCGGATGCATCACGCCGATCCGGAACTGGCCGCTGGCCTGTTTGGTAAACGCGATCAAATCGCCGCGCGGCGACCACACCGGCGTGCCGTGGCGGCCGTCGCCGAAACTGATGCGGTGGGCGTTCGAGCCGTCGATGTTCATCACGTAGATTTGTTGGCTGCCGCCGCGGTCGGACTCGAACACGATCTGCTTACCGTCGGGCGAGAACGACGGCGCCGTGTCGATCGCCGGATCATAGGTCAGCCGACGCGACTGGCGGGTGCGCAAATCCATGATGTAAATGTCGGAATTGCCCCCGACTTCGAGCGTCATGGCGACCAGATTGCCGTCCGGCGAGAACCGCGGCGAGAAGGTCATATTGGGAAAATCGCCAAGCCGTTCGAAGTGCGCGGTTTCGAGATCGAACAGATAAACGCGCGGCTTGCCCGTCGTGTACGACATATAGGCGATCATTTGCGCGGAAGGGTTGAAACGCGGCGTCAGCACCAACTCGCCTTTGGTGAGGAAGCTCGGATTGGCACCGTCTTCGTCCATGATCGCGAGCAGCTTCTTGCGATGCAGCGCCGGCCCGCTCTCCGAAATGAACACGATACGGGTGTCGAAGTAGCCCTTTTCACCCGTAATACGCTGGTAGATCGCATCCGAGATCATGTGGGCGACGCGGCGCCAGGTCGAGGGTTGGGTGGTGAACTGAAGGCCCAGCATCTGGCTTTCGCCGTAGACGTCCCACAGCCGGAAATCGACCCTGAGGCGCCCGTCGGGCTGCATCGCCGCCTGACCCGTCACCAAGCCTTGCGCGTTGATCACCCGCCAGTTCTGGAAGTTGGGCGCGACGTTGATGTTGTTGATCTGCTCGATGAAGGATTTGGGATCGAGCGGCTTGAACAGGCCGGAACGCTCGAGATCGGCGCGCACGACGGTCGCTATGTTCTGGATCGCGGCGGCGGCGGCGGGATCGGCAGCGGCCGGGTTCACCGAAACAAAATCGGGAATGGCGATCGGCAACGGCTGGATATTGGCCTGGTTGACGTCGACTTGCAGCGGCGCTGCGACAGCTGCTCCCGTCCACGCCAGCATTGCAACCACGGCCAAAGCCAATCTTCTCATTGCTCTCTCCGTTTCACTGTCCCACCTGGCGCGGATCGAAGGTGAAGATCACATCCCGCCAGTACGCATATTTGTCCGCCGGCAGACGATAGGGGGCGCATGTGTAGATCGCCCGTCGGGCCGCTCCCGCCGCCGCCGCCATGTAAGGATCGCTCGCCACGGCCGCCGCCGACTCTGGCGTCAATTGTGGCGCCCGTGCGACAGAACCGTCGCGATTGAGGAAAAGTTCGTAGCGGACGATCATACGTTCGGGATGCGGCGAGCCGACCGGCGGGCTCCAGCAGCGATAAATCAGGCTCTGCAGCAGCGAGGCGAGATCAGCCGTCATTGCCGTGCCGGCCCCGACGGCTTCGACCGTGCGCTGGGCCACCTTCGCGTTGGCCGGCTTTTTGTGGGCGAGCAGCTTCTCGATGTCGTTGATGTCGAACTTTTCGGCATCGGATTTGGGTTTCGGCTTTGGCTTGGCGTCGGGCGCGACGTCGATCTGGGGCGGCGCCACATCGGGCGCCGGCGGCGGCGACACGTCCTTGACCTCTGGCGGCGTGTTGTCCGGCTTTACCGTCGGGGCGACGTTGGTCTGGTCGGCGAGCGTCACCAGATCGACCGGCACGATCGGCGTGCCTTCGAGGTTGATATCGAGCTTCTTGGAGAACGACACGAACAGGAAAACGATCAGCGCGACATGAAACGCGATCGTGACCGCGATCGACAGCACGACGCCGCCGGCCGATACCGCCCGTTCCGCTGTCGCCCTATTTCTTGCCATCGCTGTTCTGTTTCGGCGGACCGGTCACCAGACCGACCTTGGTGAAACCCGCGGCATTGAGAATGCCCATCACCTCGATGACGCGACCGTACGGCACCGACGTATCGCCACGGACATAGATGCGCTCGTCGGCGCCGTTCTGGGCGATGGCGGTGAGTCGCCCGACCAGTTCGTCGGGGCCCACCGGTTTGTCCATCAGGTAGATGCGTCCGTCCTTCTTGACGGTGATCGACAAGGGCTCGCGGTTCTCGCTCAAGGGCTGCGCCTTGGAATGGGGCAGATCGACCGGAATGGCGGGATTGAGCAACGGCGCCGTCACCATGAAGATGATCAGAAGCACCAGCATCACGTCGACGAACGGCGTGACGTTGATCTCGGCGAGCGGACGGCGACGCGAACCCCGGCGCCCTCCTCCACCCGATGATGGAAGTGCGACCGCCATCTCAGCGTGCCTTTTCGTCGAGCTGGCGCGACAGGATCGCCGACAGCTCGTCGCTGAAGGCGTAGAGCCGGTTGATGTAACGCCCGATCTGGCTGACGTAGCGGTTATAGAAAATTGCGGCCGGAATGGCGGCGAACAGGCCCATCGCGGTGGCGAACAGGGCTTCGGCGATGCCTGGCGCGACCACGGCGAGCGAGGTGTTGTGCATGCCGGCGATCGCCGTGAACGAATTCATAATGCCCCAGACGGTACCGAACAGACCGACGAACGGCGCAGTGGAGGCGACAGTGGCGAGGAAGCCGATGCTCTTTTCGACCACGTCCGCCTCCCGGCTGATGGTGACGGTCATCGCCTTCTCGACGCGATCCTTGGTTCCCGCGAGCACGGTAAGGCTCGGCGCTCCGTGTTCGAAGGCGCGGCGCCATTCGCGTACGCCGGCGACGAATGTCGCGGTCATCGGATGATCGTTGCTGCCGGCAAACTGCTGAAACAGCTCGTCGAGCGACTTGCCCGACCAGAACACCTTTTCGAAGCGCGACGCCTTGCGCTCGAGAGCGGAGAGCGCCAGCCCCTTGTTGATGATGATCACCCACGAAATCAGGCTGGCGACGAACAGCAGCAGAAACACGCCGCGGACCAGCCAGTCCGCACGGCCCCACATTTCGAGGAACGAAATCCCGCGCGCGCTGGGGGCAACGGTCGTGGTCGAAACGTCGACGCTCTGCGTCGGAGCGGCAAGCGGAGCGCTGTCGGCCGGAGCGCCGGTCGGCGCGGCGCGTGGCGCGTCCTGGGCCAGGGCCATCGACGACGGCGCCGCAGCGCCGATCGCCACGACCACCACAAATGCAGACAGCAAACCCCTCAACCTGATCATCGAACGCGTTCCTTTGGGCTCCCCCGAGCGATTATGCCGAGTGCGGCGGGAAAAAGCTCAGCTAATTTGCGGCTTTCCTTACGCGGATATCGTTAAACCACTGTTTCAGATAGGAAAGGCAGAATTTTGTCGCGAACTTCCGCTGGGATGCGTTTTGGCCTTCCTGTCATCGAAATAATGCAGGCCTGAACGGCTCCTTCGGTGAGTTGTTCCGCGCCGCGCCAGATCGTCTGCGCGGCCTCGAGCCGAACGCCCGTCAGCCCTACAACCTCTGTGCGCACGTCGAGCAGATCATTGAACCTGGCCGGGCGGATGTACTCGACCGCCGCCTTGCGCAAGGCCCAGAAACTCGGCACCGGATCATCGGGATAGGCGGCATCGAGGCCGATGGCGCGGAAGAACTCGGTGCGCGCCCGCTCCATATAGCGCAAGTAATTCGCATGATAGACGACACTACCGAGGTCGGTGTCTTCATAGTAAATGCGCACCGGCCAGATGAAGGCCCTGCCCTCAAACCGCCCCAACATCGTTAATTCAGGCATCGCCGTCCTCGTCCGTGAACAGACCAATCTGGGCCGGACCGGTGGCCGGCGTCGGCAAACCCAGGTGGGTAAACGCATTCGCCGTCAGAATCCGTCCGCGCGGCGTGCGCTGCACGAACCCCTGCTGCATCAGATAGGGCTCGATCGTTTCCTCGATGGCGTCGCGCGCCTCGCCCAGCGCTGCGGCAATCGTCTCCGCGCCTACCGGACCGCCGCCGAAGTTTTCGGCGATCAACTTGAGATAGCGCCGGTCGAAAGCATCGAGACCGCGGCGGTCGACTTCCAGCCGGGTGAGCGCCGCGTCGGCAATCTTCGCGTCGACCACGGCATGTTTTGCAACCGCCGCGAAGTCTCGCACCCGTTTGAGCAGGCGGCCGGCAATACGCGGCGTGCCGCGGGCCCGACTGGCAATTTCGCGCGCCCCCTCGGTGGTGAGATCGATGCCGAGCACCCGGGCGCCGCGCTCGACGATGGAAAGCAGCTCGTCTGCGGTATAGAAATTCAGCCGCAGCGGAATGCCGAAGCGGTCGCGCAGCGGCGTCGTGATCAAACCGGACCGTGTCGTCGCCCCAACCAGGGTGAACGGCGCCAGGGTTATCTTCACCGACCGCGCCGACGGCCCCTCGCCGATGACGAGATCGAGTTCGAAATCCTCCATCGCCGGATAAAGAATTTCCTCAACGGCGGGATTGAGGCGATGGATTTCATCGATAAAGAGTACATCGCGCGGTTCGAGATTGGTCAGGATGGCGGCAAGGTCGCCTGCCTTGGCCAGAACGGGGCCCGAGGTCGAGCGGAAATTGACCCCCAACTCGCGGGCCACGATCTGCGCCAGTGTCGTCTTGCCGAGTCCCGGCGGACCGGAGAACAGGACATGATCGAGTGCCTCGCCGCGCGCCTTGGCCGCCGCGATGAAGATGGCGAGATTCTCGCGCGCCTGGGCCTGACCGGTAAATTCGGAAAGCCGCTTCGGCCGCAGCGAGGATTCCAGCGCATCGTCTTCGCCGCGTTCGGGAGCGACGAAACGATCCGGCACCGTTTTGGGAGGGGGCACTTTCGCGGCAGCCATGATCAGCACTCGTACTCCCAGGGGTTGACGACCGACAATCCCTCGAAGGCGAAATCCTTCACGTTGCGGGTGACGAGCGTGAGATGGTGCGCAATGGCGGTCGCCGCGATCTGGGAATCCGAGTGGTGTGCATTCGGATACCGCGCTCGCAGGGAAGCCCAAAACACAGCCTCGGCCTCGCCAAACGCAACGATCCGTGATCCCAAACTTGGCCGTAGTTTTTCGTCGTACCAGATGGCCAGTTCCGTCCGCCTGCGGCCGTGCGGCAAACGCAACATGCCGTAGTAGATTTCGGCCAGCGATATGACGCTGATAAAACGTTCCTCCTCCGCAACCGACACAAACCACGCTTCGACCGACGGATTGATTTCGCGCTTGGCGCCTTCGGACAACACGCAGGTGTCAACAAGGTAGGCCATCATTCGTCACCGAAATCGACCTTGCGCATGGAATGGTGCTTGCGTTCCGGCAGTTCGAACTCAGGCACCTTGGGGCACGCTTTCAGGGCTTCCAGCAGCGTCATTGGACGCTTCTTCTGCGCCGCCGCCGCATCGATCTTCTTGATCTCGTAGGCCGGTTCACCCCGGTAGGTGATCACCTGGGGGCTCTTTTCGGCCGCGCGCAACAGCTCGGAGAAGCGTGCCTTGGCGTCCTGAACGGCCCAATTCATCCCGGGGTCCTCCTGACTAGTCAGACTAGTCAGACTGTAGTTTACCGCCCCATCGCCCGCAAGGCTTCGCGGATCAATGCGTCCAGGGCGGCGCCCTCGCCCAGAGATTGCGCGGCGCGGGCCACGGATTCGGCTGCCGCGCTCTGGGAATAGCCCAGCCGGGTCAGGGCCATCACGGCATCGGCTTCAGGTCCGCGCGGGGCGGCGATGGGGACGGCCTCACCCGGTTCCTGGCGCAGGATCACGGCGGGTGCCTTGTCCTTCAATTCGGTGACGATGCGGGTGGCAAGCTTGGGGCCGACGCCTTGCGCCTGCCCGATCATCGCCTTGTCGGCGAGGGCAATGGCGCGGCCGATGGCTTTGGGCGACAGGACCGAGAGGATATTGAGCGCCACTTTGGCACCGACACTCTGCACGCTCTGCAAAAGGCGGAACCATTCGCGCTCCTCGGCGGTGACGAAGCCGAACAGGCGGATGGCATCCTCCGACACCCGCATCTCGATCAACAGCGAGGCCCGCTCGCCGACCACCAGCTTGCCGAGCGTCGAGGACGGGCATTGCACCAGGTAGCCGACGCCGCCGACATCGAGGATGACGTGATCCTCGGCCACCGTGTCCACCACCCCTGTCAGTTTGCCGATCATGGTCCCCTCAGCTCAGTGCGGCCAGGATGCGGGCGCGAGTGCCGGCAAGACTGGCGTGGGCGATGGCGGCGGCAAGCGCATCGGCGGCATCGGCCTGCTCGACGCCGCAGGCAGGCAGCAGCCGCTTGACCATCGCCTGCACCTGCTCCTTGCCGGCATGGCCGACGCCGACCACCGACTTCTTGATATGGTTGGGAGCGTACTCGGCGATGTCGAGCCCGGCCTGGGCCGCCGCCAAGAGTGCGACCGCGCGAGCGTGACCGAGCTTGAGGGCCGCCGACGGGTCCTTGGCGACGAACGCCTGCTCCACCGCAATGGCCCCCGGCGTGAACTCGGCGATGATGCGGGCGACCTCGGTGTGCAGCGCCAGCAGTCTGAGGCCGAGGCATTCGGCCGGCTTGGTCACGATGACGCCGTGCGCGACGTGGGTCAGTTTGGTGCCGGCGCAGTCGATCAAACCCCAGCCCATGCGGCTGAGGCCGGGATCAAGCCCGAGGATGCGGACGCACTGCATGGCTGGCCCGAACGAATCGCGAATGCAGTTTCGCGGATTGCCGGGCCGGAGGAAAGAAATTCCCGGAATGCTACTCGCCGAGCTTGGCCAGCAGCGCCTCTGACAACTCGTAATTGCCGGTGACGCGCTGGACGTCGTCGTTGTCTTCCAGGGTTTCGAGCAGCTTCACCAGCGTTTCGCCAACGTGATCGGGGACCAGATTGGTCGCTTGCGGGCGGAAAAAGATGCCCGACGAGGCGGCGGGACCGAGCTTGGCTTCCAAGGCATCGCGCACCGCCGTGAAGGTGTCGGGCGAGCACAGGAACTCGTGCTCCTCGTCGTTGGTGTCGACCTCATCGGCCCCTGCTTCCAATGCCACTTCCAGCATGTCGTCGGCCGAGCCCTTATCGAGCGGATAAGTAATGACGCCATTGCGGTCGAACATGAAGCCGACGGAGCCGGTTTCGCCCAGCGCGCCGCCGAATTTCGAGAACGCGGCGCGGACGTCGGCGGCAGTGCGAGTGCGGTTGTCGGTCAGGCACTCGACGACCAGCGCGACGCCGCCGGGGCCGTAACCCTCGTAGCGGATCTCGTCATAGCTCTCGGCATCGCCGCCCTGGCCCTTCTTGATGGCACGCTCGATGACATCGCGCGGCACCGACTGGGCTTTGGCAGCCGCCACCGCCGTGCGCAGGCGCGCATTGTGGTCGGGGTCGGGCATCCCCCCTTTCGACGCGACGATGATTTCGCGCGCCAGTTTGGAGAAGAGCTTGGAACGCGCGGCGTTCGCCTTGGTCTTCTTGAACATCACGTTCTTGGCGTGGGAATGGCCGGCCATCGGGGTACTTCTTTTCGACGAGGTGAATTCGGGGGGCTGAGATAGCCGGGCCGGGTAGAGGCTGGCAAGGGCGTCGCACTGCCGCTCCACAATCCCGCGAGGTTCATTTATTGCGCGAATTACCCCTGCTCAGCAATGCAATTGTTTTGCGGTTTTTTGCGAAGGGGAGGGGGGCCACTGCTTGCATCGGCTGCAGCCGGCCGCCTTTTTCATATATGGGGAGCATACCCCCATCCGGCAAGACTAATGCTGCGGCGGATCGGCGGCGACCGGTTCGCCGACCGGATCGGCGAGGACCAGCAAGCGGCGGGTTTGGGCCCGTTCCAACTCGGCGGCGTCTTCCTTGCGCCGGTCCTTGTAGGCGGCATAGCCGAGCTGCAGCCCGACTCCGAAGATCGCCGCCGTGGTTTGGACCACGATATTGCTGCCGGAAAGCACCCAGGTCACGGCCGTGATGCTGGACAGCAAGGCCCCGAACGAGAACACGTTCAGGGAATAGCGGCCGCATTTCAGCACCGGCTGGCACCAGCGACTGGCGGTGAAAACGCCATTGGCGGGAATGACGCGGCGGACGATCAACGCGAGCGAGAAGAAACTGACCAGCCGCAATCCGCCGAGCGCCGTCTTGTCGAGCAGCGCCGTATTGGGGCGCAGTGTCGGCACCCAGCCGCCGACCTGGTTCAAGGTGTCGCTGAACTGGATGATCGCGACCGGCACCGCCACGACGACGGCGGCGCGCAACAGCCATTTCGAATTCAGGAAGGCGAACTTGCCCTCGTTGGCGGGATGGCCGAACACCGCGCCGATCACGAACAGGAACTGCCAAGCGAACGGATTGAAGAACCAGCGGTCGCCGTTGGTGGTCCAGAAGCTGAGGCCGGTCAGCTGCACCGCCAGCCACAGCGCGAATGAGGCGCCGAGGACCAGCCAGACGTTGCGGTTCAGACCCCACAACACCACCGGGAACAACGCCAGCAGAACGACATAGGCCGGCAGGATGTCGAGATAGCCTGGCTGATAATGCAGCGTCAGCGCCGGCAGGATGTAGTTGAGCGGGTCTTCGAACACATACTGGGTGCGGAAGATGAAGCGATAGGTCTCGTCGCCGGTGGCGTGCAGGAACACCCACACCATTCCCAACACCGCGAACATCAGGAACATCTGGGCGCCGTAGACCACCGTCGCCCGGCGCCAGACTTTGCGCGTGGCGGCAACGAAGCCGCCCTTCAGCATGGTGCGGCCATAAACCAGTGCCGCGACGTAACCGGAGATGAAAAAGAAGATTTCCGCCGCGTCGCAGAAGGCGACGGCGTGCAGCGTGAAGGGCTCGAACATATTCTTCGGAACGTGATCGATGAAGATCACCAGAAGGGCCAGGCCCCTCAGGAAATCGAAGCGGTCGTCGCGCCGGGAATTGCCCCGAAACGCCATCTCTACTCTCCCATGCGCGCTCCCGCGATCCACGGCTATACCTCTGCCATAGGGGCGAAACTAGGGCGATCCGCAGGCCTGTTGCAATCTGACAAAACCTTCACCGGTGATCTAATCCTTTAATGGCGACACCGCCGAATTCCGCCGCCGCGCCGGCTTAATTCCGGTTAACGCGACAATGAACGGCGCGGTTGCCGTCAGCGCAAATCGGTCGCGAAGTTCGTTGTCACCACCAGCGTTCCGCCGCGCCGCACATTGTAGCGCCGAAATTGCCGATCCGCCCGACCACCGCACCGCGCGCAGCCCTGCCGCCGGCTTCACCGGCGGGGGCGAATTGCAGTTTACCGCGGGAATGATTAGCAGGACCCCGACACCCTCTGGAAAGGCGCCATGTACGGTCCCTCACCTTCCGATCCGCACCCGATGGCGGGCTTTCCGCAGGTTTGTTTCATCAAGAACACGGTGAAGAACCCGGCCATCGTGATCGGCGATTACACCTATTACGACGACCCCGACAATTCCGAGGATTTCGAGCGCAACGTGCTCTATCTCTTCCCCTTCATCGGCGACCGGCTGGTGATCGGCAAGTTCTGCGCCATTGCCCGCGGCGTGCGCTTCATCATGAACGGCGCCAATCACAAGCTGACCGGGCTTTCAACATATCCCTTCGGCATCTTCGCCAACGGCTGGGAACGTGCGATGCCGAAGCCGGGTAAACTTCCGATCAAGGGCGACACCATGATCGGCAATGATGTCTGGCTCGGCTACGAGGCGCTGATCATGCCCGGCGTCAAGATCGGCAACGGTGCCATCGTGGCGGCGCGCAGTGTCGTGACCCACGACGTGCCGGCGTATGGCGTCGTTGGCGGCAATCCGGCCAAGCTGATCAAGAAGCGCTTCAACGACGCCACCATCGTGGCGCTGCAGACGCTGGCCTGGTGGGATTGGCCGGTCGAGAAGGTCACCGCCGCCCTTGAAGCTATCGTCGGCGCCGACATCGAAGCGCTGAAGCGCCATCGTTAAGCGCGCAGCCGCCGACGCACGATGGCGGAGTCGATCAGGACCACGATCACGGTGACGACGTAGATCACGCCGACCGCCGCCGGAATCAGCGTGAAGCGATCGTCGGGACAGAGGATCCAGAGCCCGTAGGCAAAACCGGCGCGGATCACCGAATGCGCCGAATAGAGAGCCGTGCGGGCGTAGGTCCAGCCGATCACCGGCCAATGCAGCGACAAGCCGATGGCGAGGATCAGCGGCACCAGGTCGGGCGCCATGAACCAGGCGGCAAAGGCCATCGGCCAAAACAGCAACATGGTGATGAACGCCGGCACCAGCGCCGAACTGGCCGCCGAGGTGCGCTTGATGAAGTCGCAACGCAGCACTTTGCCGAGCAACAGCGCCAACGGGAAGATCAGGCCGCTGCCGTACGCGGCGTAGAGAATCCAGCGCGACAGTGGCAGCCCGATGTATCCGAGACCGGCAAGCGCAAACCAATAGATGGCGCCCGCGAGCGGAAACGGATAACCGCCACGCAGCTCGGCATACAATGCCAACCGTTCGCTCAACAGCTCGTCGCGCAACGCCATCGCCTGCCCCGCCCGTGATCCATGGGGCGACTAGCACAGGCGTTGCAGCCTGTCGCGACGTATACGTATACGCGAGATCGCGGCGTTTCAGCCCATTTCGATTACGACCGAGTTATCGTCCTTCAGACGGTCCGCTGGAAGGAGCGTGCCGGGCAATGCCTCGCCGTTGAGCGTCAGCGATTTCACACCCTTTTCGACGCCGTTCGGATTGGTCACGGTGATGCGCACGGTCTTGCCGCGGAAGCGGCGCGTAGCGGTGAAGCCGGGCCAATCCTTCGGTAGGCAGGGATCGATCATCAAACCCTGCCAATCGGCGCGGATGCCGAGCACGTATTGCGTGCCCGCGACATAGCCCCAGGCCGCCGACCCCGACAGCCATGGCACCCGCGAGGCGCCGGCGCGCGCGCTCATCGGCGCATTGGTGAACTGGCAATAGACATAGGGCTCGATCTCGCGCACCTCGGCGCGATCGTTCCACGCCGCCGGCATGGTGGCGCGATAATACTGGTAGGCCTTGCTGCCATGGCCCAGCATGGTCTCGGCGATCACCGCCCAGCCCTGGGTATGCGAGAAGATGCCGGCGTTTTCCTTCATGCCGGGATTGAACACCACCGCCCGCATGACGTTCATGCTGGTTTCGACGAATGGCGGCGTACACAGCATGACGCCGTGATCGGTCGCGAGGTGCTCGCCGACCGCGGCCATCGCCTGGCTGGCGCGCGCACCGGTGGCATGCCCCGATACCACCGACCAGCTCTGAGTGTTGAGGAAGATGCGGCCTTCGGTCTGTTCGGCGGACCCGTATTTGACACCGTCGTCGCCGAAGCCGCGCAGATACCAAGCGCCATCCCAGCACTCGGCCGCGATGACGCGATCGAAGGCAGCGAGTTTTTCCTCGGCCCACGCCTGTTCGGCCGTATTGGCGATCAGGCCGCAGATTTCGGCGTAGGTCTTGAGCGCAAAGCGGAGCTGGAAGGCGACCATCACGGTTTCGCCGTTGGCGCCGAGCCGGATGCAATCGTTCCAATCGGCCGACAACCCGCACGGCAATCCGTGGGCGCCGGAACGCTCGAGATTGAAGTCGATGGCGCGGCGCAAATGGCCGAGCACGCTCGCCTCGCCGCTGTCGGCGAACGGCAGCACCTTGGCGAGGAAATCGACATCGCCGGTTTCCTTGATGTAGGCCGGCACGGTGTTGAACAGCCACATGCCGTCGTCAGACCTGAGCTCGGTATCGGGCGGCATCTTCTCGTGACCGGGACGATGGGCGAACTGCTTGACTACCGGCATGCAGCCGCCAGTCGAGAGCTGGCCGGTCAGCATTAGCTCGAGCCGCTTGACCGCTTCGGCCGGGATCGCATGCATGACGCCGAGCAAATCCTGCACCGTGTCGCGATAGCCGAGCCCGTCGCGCTCGCCGGCATAGATCAGCGAAGCGGCGCGCGACCAGGCATAGGTGATCAGGCAGTTGAATGGGCCCCACACCGCCAGCATCGAATTGAAGGCGGGATCGGGCGTTTCGGCGGTCAAACCTTCGAGGCGGCCATGCCAATAGGCTTTCAGTTTGGCGAGTTCCGCGTCCACGCTTTCCGGCGTGCCGAATTCCTCGGCTGCGGCTTTGCCCTCCACTGCCGCGCGACCGACGCCCATCAGGAGGGTGAATTCGCGCGTCTCGCCCGGTGCCAGCTCGATATCCGTCTGCAACACGCCGCAAGCATTGTCGCCCGCCGCCAGCGACTTGGTGCAGCGCCCGCTCGCGAGTGCGGCGGGATTGGCATAGGTGCCATACGGCCCGAGGAAGGCGTTGCGGTCGGTGTCGTAGCCGGCGACCGGCGCGCCCACCAGCGCCAGGAAGGAATGGCGGCCCTGGTCGGCATTCTCGAAATTGTCGGGATCGGGCGGGATGTGGATGTTGGTGCCGTGATCGATGATGCCGTTTTCCACGCCCATCTTCACGATGAACTGGCTGTACTGCAGATTGACGAGATCGTTGAACGCCGACCAGTTGGAGGCATATTCGACATAGCTGAACGCCGACAGCTTGCGCGAGCGCGTCCCGGTGTTGGTAAGACGGATGCGCCAGACCTCCATCGCCCGGCCGAGCGGCACGAAATAGGTCGTTTCCGACCGGATGCCGGCATACTCGCTGGTGATGACGGTATACGCCGTGCCGTGGCGGCATTCCGATTTGAACTGATCGAGCGGCTTGCCCACCGGCTGCCACGCCGCGCTCCAGAAATCGCCGGTTGCGGCATCGCGCAGATAGATCGTGCGGCCAGGCTGGTCGCTGGGCACGTTGTTGAAACGCATCCGGATGATGCGGCCCTGCGCCGCCGACTTGTAGAACGAATAGCCGCCGGCATTGTTGGTGATGATGGCGCCATATTCGGTCGAGCCGAGATAGTTCGCCCACGAGCGCGGCGTATCCGGCCGCGTGATCACATATTCGCGCGCGGTGTCGTCGAAATAGCCGTATTGCATCTTAGGCGTCCGCTTCCTTGGCCGCACGCTTGGCCGCCAGCTCGGCGGTGATCGTCGGCATTTTGGATTCGAGGCGATAGAACATCATGCCGATGCCGCAGGCGAGCGCGCCGAGCCCCGGCACCACCGCCATCAACAGACGGATGCCGTCCTGAGCGTGGGCGGTCTGCACCATGTTGGCCTGATAGCCGTAGACCGCGAGCAGGCTTGCCGCCAGCGTACCGCCGATTGCCCAGCCGAGCTTGTTCGACATGCCGGAGGCCGAGAAGATAAGCCCGGTCGCCCGCCGCCCCGTCTTCCATTCGGAATAATCGGCACTGTCGGCGAACATCGCCCACAATAGCGCCGCCGTCGGACCGGTGAAGACCGAATAGAGGATGTGGAAGAGGTAGAGCAGCTGCAGCTGGTCGGGGCGCACCCAAAAGGACGCGAACAGCGAAATCGCCCCCAGAGCCATGCAGCCGATGAACGCCTTTTTGCGGCCGGTGTAGCGCGTGACGTACTGAATGAGGAACGTCGCAATCAGGGCGATCAAGGTGCCGACGACGATGAACAGACCGGCGCCCATCTTGCCGCCGAGATGCACCTGCATGCCAAACGGACCGGCGAACGCCAAATCCTGCATGTAATACTTGAAGTAGAACAGGATCGCCGAACCGCGCACGGCGACGAAAAACACCTGCAGGATGCCGAGGGCGCACAGCATCAGCCACGGCACGTTGTGAAGGATGTCGACGAGGTCCTGCTTGGTCGACGTCTCCTGCTTGGGCGGGGGCACCACGCGTTCGCGCGTCGTCAGGAAGGTTCCCAGGAACATCACGGCGGCGACCGCGGCGAACAGGATAATCGTCAGCTCGTAGCCGACTGCATCATTGCCGCCGAAATACTTCACGTTCTGCCCGAACAGCAGCGACACCACCGCCCGCATCGGCGTGACGTTGTGGCCGTCGACCAGGATGGTGCCGCCGCCGAACAGGGTCACCAGCGGCATGGTCAGCAGCGCCACCACGAAGCCGGCGCCTTGCGCGAAGCTGAAGCGGAACGCCGACAACGACGTGCGCTGCTGCGGATCGGGCGAGATCACGCCCATCAAGGCGCCGTAGGGAATGTTGATCCCGGAATAGACCAGCATCATCAAGGTCAGCGTGACGTAGGCGTAGATCAGCTTGCCCGACGGCCCCAACGCCGGCGTGGTGAAGGTCAGCACGCTCATCACCCCGAACGGCACCGCCATCCACAACAGATAGGGACGGAATTTGCCCCAGCGTGTCTGGGTCCGGTCGGCGATCATGCCGACGATCACATCGGTCGCCATGTCCCAGATGCGGGTGACGAACAGCATCGTGGCAAGCGCCCCGGCTGCCAGTCCGAACACGTCGGTATAGAAGTTCATCTGATAGAAGATGAACATCATCCAGATCAGGTTGGAGGCGCCGTCGCCGAGGCCGTAACCGATCTTCTCGATCACTCCGATTTTCTTGGCCATGTCACTCCCCCTTGGCGCACGACAGCGCTTACCATTTTCCTCAGCCTATCCGCTCCGGCGCTCCGCCGCCACGCCCTAACCGCCGCAGGAAAGCCCTTTCCTAGGCCGCCCGGCTGAACTCGATTTCGTGCGCCGCTGCCTTGGCCGCCGGGCTGCCGTGCCGTTTCGACCACACCTTGGTGATTTCGGCTCCCAGGAGGAACACCTGCGCCGAGTAGTAAAGCCAGACCAGAATGGCCATCGCCCCGCCGGCCGACCCATAGCGGTGGCTGAGGGCGGTCTCGGCAATATAGAAGGCGATGGCGTATTCCCCGACCAGGATCAGAACCGCCGTGATCACCGCCCCGGCGAGGACGTCGCCCCATTCGAGCGGCCGGTTCGGCAAAATCCGATAGATCGCGGCGAACAGGAAGGTGATGAGGCTGGCGGACACCGCGGAGTTGAGAAGCCACACCGGCCCACCACCAATGCCGATCAGGCGTTCGAAATAGGACCCGAACGCACCGACCAGGGTGTTGATCATCAGCGATCCACACAACAGAAGTCCCAGTCCGCCGACCAGCGCCAGCGAAAAGAGATAGCTCTTCACCATGCCCCACCAAGAAAACGGCGGTGCCGGGGTTTTCCAGATGCAGTTGAGCGCCGACTGAACTTCCACAAAGACGCCGCCGGCGGTGAAAACCAGCACCCCGACACCCGCCAGCGTGCCGAGCAGCCCACCGCTGATATGGCCTGCCGCGGTGATGGCGGCCTGCAGCATGGCGGCCGTCTCGGGACCGATGACCCGGCGGATTTCATAAATGAGGTGGGTGTGCGCCGCCTTGGGACCGAGGAAAATGCCCGCCACCCAGGCGCCGATGTAGAGCACCGGCCCCATCGCGGTCATGGCATAGAAGCTGATGGCAGCGCCGCGGCTATGGGCGGAGTCTTCGAAGAACTCCTCCACGCCCTCCCGTACCAACGACCAGAAATCCCGAAGCCTGCTCACCGTCGCAAACCATCGCGCTGCCGGTTTTCCGAATGCCGCGCAGTCTTCGGAAAACCGCATCACCCTTTTCGGACTGCGCTCAAGGGCAACGCGTGATAGGACGAAAAGCTCCGCACACGTAATTATTCGTCGCTGAACTCGTCGAAGTCGGGCAGCAGGGCAATGATGCCGAACAGGCAGGCGATGACGCCGACAGCCAATGCAATCATGGCCGCAAGCATCCGCGCATCGCGGCAAAAAGGAAACGGCTTTGACGCGAATTTTTCGCGAAATCGTATGTGCCACGATCAAATGCCGGCCCACGCCCCTGCGTGAGCCGGCAAATTGATCGGTGCCTTTTTTATAAGCGGCGCTTCAGGTCAGCGATTCCGCCATCGTGCGCATCTGTATCTGGATGATGCGGGACAGCTTGGGCTGAGTGGCGGCGAACACGATGGCTTGCGCCACGTCCTCGGCTTCCAGCATCTCGGAGGCCGCGACGCCCGCTTCGGTGCGGCCCTTGCCGATCGCGAACTCGGTCTTGACGCCGCCCGGATTGATGGTGCCGACCTTGATGCCGTGGGGGCGCAATTCCTTATCGAGGCCCTGGGCGAAACCGACCTGGGCGAACTTGGTGGCGCAATAGGTCGCCTCGCCGGCAAAGCCATAGACGCCGGCCATCGAAGAGACGAGCAGGATCAGGCCGTCCTTCTGGCCGATCATCACCGGCGCGGTATGGCGGGTGATCAGCCAGCTCGTCTTCATGTTGCCGTCCATCATCTCGACGTAATCGGCAACTTCGGTGTCGACGAGGTTCTTGTAATTGCCGACGCCGGCATTGGCGACCAGGATGTCGATGCGCCCGAACGCCTTCATGGCGGCGGCGACGGCGGCCTTGGCGGTCGCTTCCTCGCGCATGTCACCGACCACGGCAACGGTCTTGACTCCCAGCTTGGCCGCTTCGGCCTTGATCGCTTCGAGGCGGTCGGCGCGACGCGCGGTGACGACAAGGTCAGCGCCTTCGGCCGCCAACGCCAGGGCTGCCGCGCGCCCGATACCGGCACTCGCACCTGTTACCAGCGCAACTTTTCCCGTCAGCTTGGCCATTGTCGACTCCCGTTTAATGGTAGCGCTCACATAAACCGTCCGCCTGAACCCGCGCAAGAGCTCACGGCCCGAACAGCGCCGCATTCAGCCACAGGTGGGCACCGATCGCCGCCGCGTACCCGAGCGCCACCGCCCAGGCCCACTTCAGATGCGCGCCGAAGGTGTAGGCGCCCGGTGCCGACCCCATCAGCGCCACGCCCGCCGCCGAGCCGATCGACAACAGCGAACCGCCGACACCGGCCGTCAAGGTCACCAGCAGCCATTGGCCGTGGTTCATTGCCGGGTCCATCAACAATACGCCATAGGTGAGCGGAATGTTGTCGACCACCGCCGACAGAATGCCGATGGCGACATTGGCACCGGTCGCACCGAGTTCGCGATAGAGCAGACTCGACAAGCCATGCAGGGTGCCGACCGCGGCAAGGCCGCCGACGCACAGCATGATGCCGTAAAAGAACAGCAGCGTGTCCCATTCGATCTTGGCGAAAATGGCGAAGATGTTGAACGGCTCGCGGCCGTCGTCGGGGCCGAGCACGCGCGCTTCCCAGCCGTGCAGGAAATAGCCGTAGAGATTGAGCAGGCCGAGACCGGTCATCATGCCGAGAAAAGGCGGCAGGTGCAGCAGATGATCGAGCGTCACCGTCATGGCGATAGTAACAAGGAACAGGCCGGCGATGATGAAGCCGCCCTTGCGCACCGCCACTCGCTCGCCCGCGCCGTTACTCTGGCTGCGGGGAAGAAAGAGGCTCATCAGCAGCGCCGGCACCAGCCAGTTGACAAGGGCGGGAAAGAACAGCGCAAAGAACTCGAAGAAGTCCACCTTGCCCTTTTGCCAGACCATCAAAGTGGTGATGTCGCCAAACGGCGAAAAGGCGCCGCCGGCATTGGCCGCGACCACGATCGACACCAGGGTGATGACGACCGCCTTTTTCTGGTGCCCGAGGGCGGCGAGCGCGACGGTTCCCATCACCAGCGCGGTGGTCAGATTGTCGGCGATCGGCGACAGCAGGAAGGCACCGGCGCCGGTCAGCCAGAACACCCCGCGCACGCCGACCTTCGCCGCGATCAGCCGGGCCTGCAAGGCATCGAACAGCCGCCGCTCCACCAGCGCGTTGACGAAACTCATCGCCGACAGCAGGAACAAGAGCAGCTCGGCATATTCGAGCACGACATGACGCAATTGCTCGGTCACCGCGGGTCCGCGTCCGTCGGCGGCAAACCCCATCGCCACCACGATCCAGATCACGCCCGCCGCCACCATCACCGGCTTCGACTTGCGCAAATGCAGCTTTTCCTCCGCGAACACGAAGGCATAGGCGATGCAGAACACGGCCAGCACGGCCGGTGCGGCGAAGCTCATGGAAGGCCCCGTGGACGGCGTCAGCCACAGGTAGCGCGGAACGCGCTCTCAATCAAACGCGTAGGCGTCGAGACGCAGCGAGCCGAAACTGGCGCTGGTGTGCAGGCGCCGGGTGCTGGTGCCGGCGCCATAGGCGACGAACAGCGGCAGGATGTGATCCTCGGACGGATGGGCGCGAGCCGCTTCCGGGGCGCGGGCGCGGTAGTTCATGAGATCGTCGTCGCGCCGCTCGCGAACAACGCGATCCATCCACTCGGAAAACCGCGCCGACCATTCCGGCTCGGCGCCGCCGTTCCAATCGAGAGTCCTCAGATTGTGCACGAAGCCGCCGCTCGCCAGGATCAGCACCTCATCGCGCCAGGACGCCAGCGCCCGGCCGACGGCCATGTGATGGGAAGGGCCAAGGCGCGGCTGGATCGAAAGCTGCACCACCGGAATGGCGGCCTCGGGATACATCAGCAGCAGCGGCACCCAGGCGCCGTGATCGCGTCCGCGGCGGTCGTCCAGCGATGCGGCAAAGCCGGCGACTTCCAGCTGTGATGCGATCTTTGCCGCCAACGCGGGATCGCCGGGCGCGTCATAGCTGAGATCGTAAAGTGACTTCGGGAAGCCGCGGAAATCGTGGAGGGTGGCGGTCGAAGCGGTGAGCGTTGGCTGGGCCGTTTCCCAATGCGCCGATACCGCCAAGATCGCCTTTGGCCGCGGCAGGCTGTGCCCGAGACCACGCAAAAAGTCGCGCGCGGGGCCGTCGTCAAACGGCAGCGTCGGAGCGCCATGGGAAACGAACAGGGCTGGAAACATCGCTGGCCTCCTTTGCCGTGAAGGTGGGCGTGACCAGCCCCGCAATCAACGGAAAAGATCGGCTCGCATCGTTTCCGATTTTTTACCGAAGCTTATAGCTGACAAAGGCAAATGCCGAGCCGTCGGGCGACCACGACGGTACGTTGATGGTGCCCTGGCCACCGAACAGCGTCGCGATCACCTGCGGCGTCCCGCCCCCCATCGGCATCAGCCGCAAGCTGACGTCCTTGTTTGCCGGATGGTCGTTCACGGCCACATCGGTGCCGAAACTGACATAAGCGAGCCATTTGCCGTCCGGCGAGGGATGCGGAAACCAGTCGCGACTGTCGTCTTCGAAGGTGAACTGCACCGGTGCGCTGCCATCGGCATTGATGCGCCACAGCTTCATGTTTCCCGACCGCGTCGAGTTGAAGAAGATAAAGCGGCCATCGGGCGAGTAGTCGGGGCCGTCGTCCATCCAATCGCCTTCGGTAAGGCGCCACTCCTCGCCGCCCGCCGCCGGACAAGCCCATAAATTCAGGATGCGATCGCCGCGCGCCGCGACATAGGCGAGGGTTTTTCCGTCCGGCGACCAGCCATGCCAATACGACGGCCCCTGCGGAATCACCGCCCGTGGTGCGCCGCCTTCTGACGGCACGATCCATAGCCGCGACAAGGCATCGGGCGCGCTCTTGTCGGAGACCACAATCCATTTGCCGTCGGGCGACAGGCCGTGATCGTTGTTGAGCTGGTTCAGCGGACCGGTGTCGATCCTGGTCGGCACGCCGCCGTTGACCGGCAAGCGATAGAGCAGGCCTTCGCTATTGAAGATCAGATGCGCGCCGCTTCGCGACCAGTTCGGCGCTTCGATATGATTGTCGGTGCGGTAAATGACGCGCCGCTTGCCGCTGGCGATTTCCATCACCTCCAACGTGCATTCCACCGCAACCATACCCGCCTCCGTTCGACTCGCTTGGCTCACCAGACGGCGGAAATCCGCGGCTTGCAAGTCGGCGCTTGCACCCAACAGGCGAAAGGCGCACACCGCGCTGAGAAGCGCCGCCTGGCTTTACCGCGGGCGGTTTTCTTGTACCGAACGCCCTGGCCGGTCGGTTTGCACTTCGTCACCCGCATGTGACGAAAAAGGTACTGCTGACAAACGCACCACCTGCGGCGACCGCGCTGGCGGCGAACACACCATCCCACCCCGGCGGGAGGCTCTAGCGTGTTGCCATTCCAGCGCTTTTGGTTGTGCTGCTTGCGGCAATTACGGACTGACGTTCGTACGGGAGCCATTATTAAATGAATTCCAATCCGCACCCGCACAACCGCTGCGGCAGGGTGGAACTTGACTCCTTGTCCACGTTCTGGCATCAATGCTATTGAGAATGGGTCGCAACTAGACGGGTCCCGAAATGCTTCGCGAAAGTCCGCCGGTCACTTCGCAGCGCACGCCGCTTGGGCGTGGGCGTCCGGGCTTCCGCGGCCGCATCGATGCCATTGATGCCGGCACCAACGCCAGCGGCCTGACGCCGGACGAACTCGAGCGCCGCTTGATCGAACTCGGCTTCGTCGAGGGTGCCTCGGTGGAGATCCTGCACGAAGGCGCCATCGGCCGTGACCCCATCGCCGTGCGCGTGGATAGCGCGACCGTTGCGCTGCGCCGCCGCGAAGCCATGGCCATCCTGGTCATCTGATTTACCCTGGAGGGGATTTTCCGCCGATGAACGCGATCACCGACGCCGGGATCATTCGTTGTGCCCTCGTCGGTACGCCCAACAGCGGCAAGACGGCCCTGTTCAACGCCTTGACCGGCAGCCGCCAGAAGGTCGCCAATTATCCCGGCGTCACGGTGGAACGTAAAGCCGGCGTCGTGCACACCCCATCGGGCATATGCTATTCCGTCCTCGATCTGCCCGGCACCTATTCCTTGCGCGCCCGCAGCCCGGACGAGGAAATCACGCGCGACGTCGTGCTTGGCAAGCTTGCCACCGAAACGCCGCCCGAATTCCTTATCTGCGTCGCCGATTCCACCAATTTGCGCCTCGCCTTGCGCCTGGTGCTCGAGTTGAAGCGCGTCGGCCGGCCGATGATGCTGGTCCTCAACATGATGGACATCGCCAAGCGGCGCGGCATCGAGATCGACGTCAACCGGCTGTCCGAGGTGCTCGGCATCCCGGTGATGACCGCGATTTCGGTGCGCAAAGGCGGCGTCGACACAGTGCTCAACCAGCTCGACGGGCTGGTGCTGGCGGCCAATCGCGCTTGCGCCTGGAGCCCGCCCTCGGCCACCGAACTGCGGACCGATCAGCGCGAGGCCGACGCCATCATCCGCTCGGTGGTGAAACTGCCGACGCGTCCCGACACCCTGACCACCCGCCTCGATGCGGTGCTGCTGCATCCCATCGCCGGACTGATCTGCCTGTTCGTGATCCTGTTCGTGATGTTCCAGGCGGTGTTCACCTGGGCCCAGCCGGCGATGGATTTGATCGACTCCGGCTTCGGCTGGCTCGGCGAACACGCCAAGGCCGGACTGCCGCCGGGGCTGCTACAGAGCTTCATCACCGACGGCGTCATCGGCGGCGTCGGCAGCGTTCTCGTGTTCCTGCCCCAGATCGTGATCCTGTTCCTGTTCATCCTGCTGTTGGAAGACCTCGGTTACATGGCCCGGGCCGCCTTCCTGATGGACAAGATCATGGGCGGCGCCGGCCTGCACGGGCGCGCCTTCATTCCGCTGCTGTCGAGCTTTGCCTGCGCCATTCCCGGCATCATGTCGACGCGGGTGATCGACAACAAACGCGACCGTCTCACCACCATTCTGGTGGCGCCGTTGATGACCTGCTCGGCGCGCATCCCGGTCTACACCCTGATCATCGCCGCCTTCATTCCCAACACCAACGTCTGGGGCTTCCTGTCGCTGCAGGGCCTCGTCATGTTCGGGCTCTATGCCCTGGGCATCGTGTCGGCGCTGGGCGTCTCCGCGCTCGCCAAGCTGTTCTTCTGGCGCCGCGAGATGAGCCCGCCGTTCATGCTCGAAATGCCGGACTACAAGCTGCCCAATCCGAAGAGCGTGGCGCTCGGCCTTCTCACCCGCGCCAAGGCATTCCTCTACCGCGCCGGAACCACCATCTTCGCGATGACGGTGATGATCTGGTTCCTGGCCACCTTCCCGGCCGCGCCTGCAGGCGCCACCGGCCCGGCCATTGACTACAGCTTCGCCGCCATGATCGGCCGCGCCATCGCGCCGGTCCTCGCCCCGATCGGTTTCAACTGGCAGATTTCCATTGCCCTGATCCCCGGCATGGCGGCGCGTGAAGTGGCGGTCGCAGCCCTCGGCACGGTCTATTCGATCTCGGGCGGCGCCGCGGAAAGCCAGATCGGCAGCCTGCTGGCGTCGCAATGGAGCCTGGCGACCGCGCTCGCCTTCCTCGCCTGGTACATCTTCGCGCCGCAATGCGCTTCGACCCTGGCGGTGATCAAGCGTGAGACCGGCAGCTGGAAGTGGATGTGGATCACCTTCGGCTACATGCTGGGGCTGGCTTATCTGGCGGCGTTCGCCACGTTCCACATCGCCCGCGCGCTTGGCGCCTGAAACGGCTCGATCCTGTAAACACCGCTTACAATTGAGTTGGGAACGGCCTCAGCGGCATTGTTCCAAACCATTGAACTTGCACAGCGTCGTCATTTGGCGCGCGAGTTGCACAGCTGTGCCCACGAGGCTGATCAAAAGCCGATCATTCGAGGGAAGCTGATCATGCGTGCACTGAAATATGCTCTTGTCGCTGCGGCCCTGCTGGCGGCGCCGGCAGCGGCCACCACCATCACCTTCGACACCGCTCCGCCGGGACCCGGTTTCACCGGACCGATTCATGAGAACGGGTTCGTCTACCAGAAAACCGACGGCTCGCTGTTCGTCAACCTGATCGGCAATCCGGGGCGCGACGTCGAAGCCCAATCCGGTACGCCGGGAGGCGCCTTTGTCATCTACCGTCAGGGCGGCGGCACCTTCCAGTTCAGCAGCATCGATTTCGCCGCTTTCGAACCGGGCTCGCCGCAAGACCAGGCGCTGAGCCTTGTCGGCATCGCCAAGGACGGCAGCTACGTGCAGGAGTACTACACGCTGAACACCACCAACGTGGACAGCCCGACCTACGACAACTGGACCACCGAATGGGCGACCGCGGGCGGCCTCGCCGGCCTCGAGCTGAAATCACTGGCCGTGGTGCTGTTCTCGATCACCAGCGAAATTCCCTGCTACGGTGCGGTCGACAATCTCAACCTCACGCCGTCCGCCAGCAACGATCCGGTGCCTGAGCCCGCCACGCTGGCGCTGTTCGCCACCGGCCTGATCGGCTTCGGCTGGCGCCGCCGCGCCAAGGCCTGAACGGAAGACCACCAAGCCCCGCCGTCACCGACGGGGTTTGATGCCGTCTCGCCGCCGGTGCACACTGGCCCTCGCAAATCGCATCGGGGGCTGGGCATGTCAGGCAACGGACTCATCGGGGGGCTCGTCCTCGGCGCCATGATCGCGGGCGCCGGCGCCGCACCGGCTGACCATTACAGCCTCGCCGACCTCACCAAAGCGGCCGGCGCGCTGAAGGCCAAAGCGGCGGCGACCGGCTCGGCCAGCGACACGCTGGCGACCTATGCCAACCACCACACCATGCTCGCCTATCGTACCCGCGACGGCGGCGCCGAGGTGCACGCCCGCTATGCCGACGTCTTCTACATCGTGCGCGGCCGGGCGACGCTGCTGACCGAAGGCACGGTGGAGGCCAGCCACGAGGAAAGCCCAGGCGAAATCCGCGGCAGCGCCGTGACCGGCGGCAAAGCGACGGCGCTGAACGCGGGCGATGTGGTCCACATCCGCGCCGGCACCCCGCACCAGCTCCTGATCGCCAAGGGCGAGGAATTGCTCTACTTCGTCGTCAAGGTCAAAGAACGCGACTAAGCCCAGGATGCGCCACAAGCGGCCCTGCACGCGCAGCTCCGCTTTTGGTGGGTTTCCCCGGGAAGTTAGGCGCGCTGGCACTCGTCCCATTCAAGCGACGGGCGAACAGTCACAGTCCGCTTCCTCCCCAGACCGCACGAACAAGGCACACGTCTTCGCCAGCCTTGTCCGCAGCGCACACGCACGCATGCGGGTCCTGTATATCGTCGTGCTTGCGGGGGCGGGGCTCAGCTACGGCCCATCTCCCGCGAT
>NZ_JBWZET010000143.1:0-4036 GCF_056722145.1 Rhizomicrobium sp.
CAGCATGAGGCGACATGAAACAGGATTCTGTCGCCGGTGATCTTGACCCTCCCGGTTTGCTGCGTATATTGCGCCGCTCCCTGGGAAACCACCGTTTCCCGGAAAACAATTTTATTCAGGGACTTAGCACATGTTCGCGGTAGTCCGCACGGGCGGCAAGCAGTACAAGGTGGCCACGGATGACGTGCTGTCCATCGAAAAAGTCGCAGGCGAAGTTGGCGCCGAACTGAAACTCGGCGAAGTCCTCGTCATCGGCGGCGAGACCGTCAAGACTGGCGCTCCGCTGGTCGAGGGCGCCTCGGTTACGGCCGAAATCCTGCGTCAGGGCAAGGGCGAGAAGGTGGTGGCGTTCAAGAAGAAGCGCCGCAAGAACACCCACCGCAAGCGCGGTCATCGCCAGTCCTTCACCGAAATCAAGATCACGGCCATCTCGGCTTAAGGAGTTCGACCCATGGCACATAAGAAAGCAGGCGGTTCGTCCCGCAACGGTCGCGACTCTGCCGGTCAGCGTTTGGGCGTCAAGATGTTCGGCGGCGAAGCCATTGCCGCCGGCAACGTCATTATTCGCCAGCGCGGTACCCAGTTCCATCCCGGCAAGGGCGTCGGCATGGGCAAGGACCATACCCTCTTCGCGCTTTCGGACGGCCATGTCGCCTTCAAGAAGGGCTTCAAGCGCCGCACCTTCGTATCGGTGCTTCCGGCGACGGCCACGAAGACGGCAGCGGAATAGGCGGCTGAAGACATAGGCCGCCACGAATTGGCGGCCCATTGAGGCAAGGGAGATGGTCCGCCATCTCCCTTTTTTGTTTTCCCTTGCACCAAGCGCAGCCGGGAAATGCGGCCCGGGCGGCGCGACCACAGTAAGGGAAGTGTCATGCCCAGTTTCGAAACCGAGCGTCTGTTCCTGCGTCAGCCCGAAATCTCCGATGCGACCGCGATTGCGCGCGCCCTCGGCGATTACGAAGTGGCCCGCAACATGGCGACGGTGCCCCATCCCTACAGCGAAGACGACGCCATGGCGCTGATCGCCACCGCGGCCGAAAAGCAGGCCAAGGGCGAAGCCTACGCGTTCGCGGTGGAACACAAGCTGACGCGCGAATTCCTCGGCCTGGTGACGCTGAGATTGAGCGATGGCGCCTACAAGCTGTCCTACTGGTTCGCCCGGCCCTATTGGGGCTTCGGCTATGCCACTGAGGCGGCGCGCAAGATCGCGGGCTTTGCCTTCAACACCTTGAAGGTGGAGACCATTTTCGCCAGCTGGTTCGACGGCAATACGGCCTCGGAACAGGTGCTGGAGAAGCTCGGCTTCGAGCCAGTCGCCGATTACCGGCGCGCGAATCTCGCCCGTGGCGGCCTGGCCTGGTGCCACCGCATGGCGCTGAAGCGCGAAACCTTCGGCCGCAAGCGCGCCGGCGTTCGCCGGTCCGACCTGGTGGAGGCTTGAGATGCCGACACTCGAAGCCGAACGGCTGCTGCTGCGCCCGCCCGCTACGGAGGACGCCGCCTTTTTCGCCGCCGCGCTCGCCGATTACGACGTCACCCGCAATCTCGCCACGGTGCCCTACCCCTACACCGAGGCGGACGCAGCGGATTTCATCACCACCGTCACCCGCGCACGCGCCGCGGGCGAAGGCTGGGTCTACACCATCCTGTCGAAAGCGACGGGCTCGCCGCTCGGCTGCTGCGGTGTGCACCTGCAAGACGGGCGCTACGAACTCGGCTATTGGATAGCCAAGCCCTATTGGGGCCGCGGATTTGCCACCGAGGCGGCCCGCCGTCTCCTGGCCTTCGCCTTCGGAGTGGTGCGGGCCGAAACCGTGGAAGCCGGCTGGTTTCACGACAATTCCGCGTCCGGCCGGGTGCTGGCGCGGCTGGGATTTGTCGCCGACCATGTCGAATCCAGCCCCTGCCGGGCCCGGGGGGAACCGGTGTTGTGCAACCGAACGATGTTGACGCGCGAGCGTTTCGGGCGAAAAAGAGCGGCATGATGCCTACCTCGCTCAAAGCCCGGCCCTCCTAGGAAAGTAGTGACTCGATGAAATTCCTCGACCAGGCCAAGGTCTACATTCAGTCCGGAGCGGGCGGCAACGGCTGCATCGCCTTCCGGCGCGAGCGCTTCATCGAATACGGCGGGCCCTGGGGCGGCGATGGCGGCCGCGGCGGCAGCGTCTGGGCCGAAGCGGTGGAGAACCTCAACACCCTGATCGACTACCGCTTCCAGCAGCACGTCCGCGCCAAGAACGGCGAAGGCGGTGCCGGCAAGGACATGCATGGCGCCGGCGGCGACGATGCGGTGATGAAGGTTCCGGTCGGCACCCAGATTTACGAGGAGGATGGTGAAACCCTGATCGCCGATCTTTCCACCGTCGGCCAGCGCGTGCAGCTTTTGCGCGGCGGCAACGGCGGTTTCGGCAACGCCCATTTCAAGAGCGCCACCAATCAGGCGCCGCGCTTCGCCAATCCCGGCCAGCCCGGCGAAGAGAAGACCATCATCCTGCAGCTCAAGCTGATCGCCGATGTCGGACTGATCGGCCTGCCCAATGCCGGCAAGTCGACGTTCCTGTCCCGCGTATCGCAGGCCAAGCCGAAGATCGCCGATTATCCCTTTACGACGCTGGCGCCGCAGCTTGGCGTGGTCCGCATCGACACTACCGATTTCGTCGTCGCCGACCTGCCCGGCCTGATCGAAGGGGCCCATGAAGGCGTCGGTCTCGGCGACAAGTTCCTGGGGCACGCCGAACGCTGCAACGTCATCCTGCATCTGATCGACGGCACCGACAGCGAGATCGTCACGGCCTACAAAACCATTCGCGGCGAGTTGGAAGCGTACGGCCAGGGCCTCACCGACAAGCCGGAAATCGTCGTGCTCAACAAGACCGACGCGATCGAGATGGCGGCGCTGAGCAAGAAACTCGCGGCGCTGAAGAAAGCATGCGGCCATGATGTCCTGGTGATGAGCGGCGTCTCGGGCGACGGCGTGCCGGAAGTCTTGCGTGCGCTCGCCAAAGTGATCGGCAAGAAGCGCACCGCCGACAAGAAGGCGAAGGAGCCGAAAAAGGGCTGGCAGCCGTGAGTTTCTCTTTCCTCCCCCGCGCTTCGTCTTCCCTCTCCCCTTGTGGGAGAGGGATTTCTGCAACGTGTGATGAACAATGACCGACCTTCTCGCTAAAGCGGCTGTCATCGTCATCAAGGTCGGCTCGTCGTTGCTGGTCGAGTCCGAGACCGGTACGCTGCGGCGCGAATGGTTGAAGTCGCTGGCCGCCGATATCGCGGCGCTGAAACGCCAAGGCAAGCAGGTGGTGCTGGTGTCCTCGGGCGCCATCGCGCTTGGCCGCCGCGCCTTGAAACTGAAGCCCGGTCCTTTGCGCCTCGAAGAAAGCCAGGCTGCTGCCGCCGCCGGACAGGTCCGCCTTGCGGGGGCCTGGGCGGAAGTGCTGAAGGCGGAAAGCATCGCCGCGGCGCAGGTTCTCCTGATCCTCGACGACACCGAAAATCGCCGCCGCTACCTCAATGCCCGCGCCACGTTGAAGACGCTGCTTGAACTCGGCGCCGTGCCGGTGATCAACGAGAACGACACCGTCGCCACCTCGGAAATCCAGTTCGGCGACAACGACCAGCTTGCCGCCCGCGTCGCCTCGATGATGGAAGCCGATTGCCTGATCCTGCTCTCCGATGTTGATGGTTTGTACACGGCCAATCCCAATCTCGACCCCAGCGCCGAGCACATCCCCGAAGTCCCCGCCATCACGCCGGAACTAGAAGCCATGGCCGGCGGCTCGGTGTCGGGGCTGGGGCGCGGCGGCATGACCTCGAAGATCATCGCGGCAAAAATCGCGGTCTCGGCGGGGTCCGATGTCGTCATCGCCAAGGGCAAGACGCTGAACCCGATTGCCGCCATCCGCACGCGGGCCGCACGTTCTACCCGCTTCTTCGCTTGCGATACCCCGGCCGCGGCGCGCAAGCGCTGGATCGGTGGCGTGCTGCATCCCCAAGGCGCGCTGATCATCGATGACGGCGCGGTCAAGGCGCTGCTGAC
>NZ_JBWZET010000144.1:0-9959 GCF_056722145.1 Rhizomicrobium sp.
AGGTGCGCGGCGTGGCGACGACGGTGCTCACCTTCGAGCCGACCAGCCGCGAATTCTTCCGCCCCGGGGCCGAGCCGATCCGGCTGACCCCGTTCCGCTCCAAGGCGCACATCCTCGCCAAGATGGGGGTGGACGCAATGTTTGCGCTGCCGTTCGACGCCGAAATCGCCCACCAGTCGGCGCAGGACTTCGTGCTCAACATCCTGATCGGTGGGCTCAAGGCCGAATGCGTCGTGGTCGGGTCCGATTTCCGCTTCGGGGCGCACCGCTCCGGCGACGCGTCGGTGCTCGCTTACATGGGCGAGATGGAAGGCTTCGGGGTGGAGATTTTCCCCACCGTGATGGCTGGCATGGACGAGAAGATTTCCTCGACCCTGGTGCGGGCCCAGCTTCGCGCCGGTCACCCGGAAGAGGCGGCGCGCTTGCTTGGCCATCCCTTCGTGATCGAAGGCCGGGTGGAGCACGGCGAGAAGCGCGGCCGCACCCTCGGCTTTCCCACCCTCAACATGCACCTCGACGGCTATCTCCATCCGGCGTTCGGCATCTATGCCGTGCGCACCAGCGTGATCGAGGACGACGCCGTGGTGGCGCAGTACGATGGCGTCGCGAACTTCGGCGTTCGCCCGATGTACCCGTCGGAGGAGCCGCTGCTGGAGACCTTCCTGTTCGATTTCTCCGGCGATCTCTACGGCAAGCAGATGGCGGTGGAGATGGTGTCGTACCTCCGCCCGGAAATGCGCTTCGCCAATGTGGAAGCGCTAAAGGCCCAAATGACCCAAGATGTCGCCGACGCCAAGCGGGTGCTGAGGGGCTGACACAGCCTCTTTCCTCCCCCGCGGTGCGCGTTCTATTCGCGCACAATCGGCAAAAAAGCGGGGGAGGTGCCGAGCTTTTTTGCGAGGCGGAGGGGGCGCGCCGCTAACCCCAAAAATTTTCAAGCGAGGGACGTCCGTTCTTCACCCGTTTCCGGACCTCCCGAGCCGGTCATCTACTTCCGAGATGTGCCACAACCGGTCATTGCTTCCGCGTGGGTCGACACTATCCTTACCTCGCCCCCACTTGGGGGAGAGGTCGACCAGCCGTTGCGCGAAGCGCGATGGCTGGGCGGGTGAGGGGGATCAATGGTCTCTCAGAAAACCGAAAATCGTCGCGCCGCCGGACAACGGTTGATCTCGAACGCTCGACGCATGCGCCACGAACCGACCGATGCAGAGCGCAAATTCTGGTTCGCCGTGCGCGGGCGCAAATTCGACGGTTACAAGTTCAAGCGCCAGTATCCTGTCGGGCCCTACATCGCCGATTTTGTTTGTCTGGACCGGCGACTGATCGTCGAATTGGATGGCGGTCAACACGCCCTGCGCGCTGACTATGACGCCGAGCGTACGGCTTATCTGCAAGCGCGCGGCTTTCGCGTGCATCGCGTCTGGAACGACGAATTTCTGCGTAACCCGGATGCGGTACTCGAAGGCATCTGGCTTGCGTTGACGGCCCCCTTACCCGTCGCGCGCTAAAGCGCTCGCCGACCTCTCCCCCGAACGCGGGGGCGAGGTGAAGGTCCGAATCTGGCGCATCTTCCCCCTTCGCTCTATGGCCGGATTGCGCTCAAGTCCGGACATTGCAGAGCCGCGAACGCGACCGACTCTGCCGAGATGTCGCTTTGGCTAAGTTGTTCTCGATACGTTCCAGTTCTTCCGCTGCCGGCCTTTGCCGCTGAATAAATCCGCCGCCAGGGCTTGCGCTGGACCGGCCGGGTCCCCCCTGCTAGAAGGCGGCCTTTCCCGTAGGAAGGCGGATCAAAATGTTGGAATTCCGGCTGAAAGGGCGAATTCGCCGCCCGGCTCCGTGATCGATCCGGAGACCGGGACGCCGCACCCCAACGCAACCACCGCCAAGGCTGAACATGTCCAAAGATTCTGATCACACCGGCGCCGATTACCGCGCCACCCTTTTCCTGCCCCAGACCGATTTTCCGATGAAGGCGGGGCTGCCTCAGGCTGAGCCCAAGTGGCTGGCAAAATGGGAGGCCGACGACCTGTACGGCCAGATCCGCGCGGCCGCGAAGGGCCGGCCGCTGTTCATCCTGCACGACGGCCCGCCCTACGCCAACGGCGAGATCCATTCCGGCACCGGCCTGAACAAAATCCTCAAAGATTTCGTCATCCGCTCGCAGACCATGATGGGCAAGGACGCGCCCTATGTGCCGGGCTGGGATTGCCACGGCCTGCCGATCGAATGGAAGATCGAGGAGAAATATCGCGCCGCCGGCAAGTCGAAGGACTCCGTTCCGATCGACCAGCTGCGCAAGGACTGCCGCGAGTTTGCCCTCAAATGGATCGACGTGCAGCGCGGCCAGTTCAAGCGCATGGGCGTGATGGGCGAATGGAGCCATCCCTACACGACGATGAACTACGCTGCCGAGGCGAC
Organism: Rhizomicrobium sp.; assembly: GCF_056722145.1. Taxonomy (NCBI): domain Bacteria; kingdom Pseudomonadati; phylum Pseudomonadota; class Alphaproteobacteria; order Micropepsales; family Micropepsaceae; genus Rhizomicrobium; species Rhizomicrobium sp. Next base: position 2,425 of record NZ_JBWZET010000144.1, read on the forward strand.
CATCGCCGGCGAGCTGCACAAGTTCGTCGCCAGCGGGCTGCTGTATAAGGGCTTCCGCCCGGTGATGTGGTCGCCGGTGGAAAAGACCGCGCTGGCCGAAGCCGAGATCGAATACCACGAGAAAACCAGCCCCACGATCTATGTGAAATTCCCGGTCGTGAACGGCCCCGCCGAGCTGATCGGCGTGCCGGTGGTGATCTGGACCACCACGCCGTGGACGATCCCCGGCAACCGCGCCATCTGCTATTCGCCGACCATGACCTATGGCCTCTATGAGGTCGTGTCGGCGGCGGACGGCGCGCTGGAAACGGTCGGCGCCAAGCTGCTGCTGTCCGATGCGCTCGCCGAGCAGACCGCCAGCCACGCCAAGATCGGCGTCACGCGTGTCGGCGATGTCGATCCGTCGGCGCTGACCTGCGCCCATCCGTTCCGCGGTCTCGGCTATGAGTTCGACGTGCCGCTCTTGGCCGGCGATCACGTCACCGCCGACACCGGCACCGGTTTTGTTCACACCGCGCCCGGCCACGGCGAAGACGATTTCGAGATCGTGCTCGAAAAGCTTGGGCGTGATTATCCCAACAAGCATCCGGATGCGTTCGCGGTCATCACCGCCGATGGCGCCTTTGCGCCGAATGTGCCGGTGTTTGCGGGCAAATACATCCTGTCGCGCGACGGCAAGAAGGACGGCGACGCCAACGGCGCGGTGATCAAGCAGTTGATCGAATCCGGCAAGCTCTTGGCGAAGGGGTCCTTGCGCCATCAGTATCCGCATTCCTGGCGGTCGAAGGCGCCGGTGATCTTCCGCGCCACGCCGCAATGGTTCGCGGCGATGGACAAGCCGTTCCGCGATGGCAAAACGCTGCGCCAGACGGCGATGGAAGCGCTCGCCGCGACGAAATTCTATCCCGCCGCCGGGGCCAACCGCATCGGCTCGATGGTGGAGGGCCGTCCCGACTGGGTGCTGTCGCGCCAGCGCGCCTGGGGCGTGCCGCTCGCCATCTTCGTCGACAAAGCGACCGGGCAGGTGCTGAACGATGCCGCCGTCAACGCCCGCATCGTGGAAGCCTTCAAGGCCGAGGGCGCCGATGCCTGGTTCAATTCGCCGGCCTCGCGTTTCCTCGGCGATCTGCCGGCGGAAAATTACGAGCAGGTGGAAGACATCCTTGATGTCTGGTTCGATTCCGGCTCGACCCACGTCTTCACGGTGGAGCAGCCGGTCGATCCGGTGTGGCCTGAGGCCGATCAGGCCGACCTCTATCTGGAAGGCTCCGACCAGCATCGCGGCTGGTTCCAGTCGTCGCTTTTGGAAGGCTGCGCCACCAAAGGGCAGGCGCCCTACAAGGCCGTTCTCACGCACGGGTTCGTGCTCGACGAGAAGGGCTACAAGATGTCGAAGTCGATCGGCAATGTGGTCTTGCCGCAGACCATCGCCGACCAGAACGGCGCCGACATCCTGCGGCTGTGGGCGGCGTCGTCGGATTTCACCGAAGACCTCAGGATCGGCGGCGAGATCATCAAGGCCAACGTCGACGCCTATCGCCGCCTGCGCAACACCATCCGCATCATGCTGGCGAACCTTGCCGGGTTCTCGGAAGACGAACGCATCGACGTTTCGGAAATGCCCGAGTTGGAGCGCTATATCCTCGCCAAGGTCGCCGAACTCGATGCGCTGGTGAAGAAGGGCTATGCCGAATACGACTTCAACCGCGTCTTCAATTCGGTGTTCAGCTTCTGCACCAACGAACTCAGCGCGTTCTATTTCGACATCCGCAAGGACGCGCTCTATTGCGATACGTCGTCGTCAGTTCGCCGCCGCGCGTCGCGCACGGTGACCGATGAACTCTTCCGCCGCGTTGTGACGTGGCTGGCGCCGATCCTGTGCTTCACCATGGAAGAAGCCTGGACGCTGCGTTACGGCGCCGAAAGCGTCCACCTGCAGCTGTTCGCCGAGACGCCCGCCGGCTGGGCCGATGCGGCGCTGATCGAGAAGTGGACGCGCGTGCGCACGCTGCGCCGGGTGGTGACGGGCGCGCTGGAAATCGCCCGCCGCGACAAGGTGATCGGCGCCAGTTTGGAAGCGGCGCCGGTGCTGTTCGTGTCCGAGCCGGCCGATGCCGCCATCCTTAATGGCTTGAACCTTGCCGAGATCGCGATCACCTCGGGCGCCGAAGTGTCCACCGCCGAGCCGCCCGCCGAAGCTTTCCGCCTTGCCGACGTGCCGGGCGTTGCCGCTGCCTTCCGTGCCGCTGACGGCGACAAATGCGCGCGTTGCTGGATGGTTCTACCGGAAGTAGGCGAAGTTCCGGATCATCCCGATCTGTGCCATCGTTGCAGCGATGCGGTGGGCTGAGGGGGCCGAATGAACAAGCGCGATGCCGGGCTGTTGGTCGCGGGGGCGACCTTTGCGCTCGACCAGGGTTCGAAGATGGCGCTGCTCTACGGGGCTGGCTTCGTTCACATGATGCCGGGCACGGCGGTGCGGGTATTGCCGTTTTTTAATCTGACGATGGTCTGGAATCCGGGCATCAGCCTTGGTTTGTTTCCGGCTTCCAGCGTCGAAGGCACCGTGTTCCTGGCGACATTCCAGATGATTGCGGTGGGCGTGCTGAGCTGGTGGTTGTGGTTCGCGAAGAAGCCGGTGGTGGCGATTTCGCTGGGCATGGTGATCGGCGGCGCGCTCGGCAACCTGATCGATCGTTTGGTTTACGGCAAGGTGGCGGATTTCTTCCACCTCTTCGGGTTTGGTTACAGTTTTTACGTCTTCAACGTCGCAGATGCCGCAATCACACTTGGCGTTGTTGCGTTATTGTATGATGCCTTGATGAAGCCCGAAGGGACGCCCCCACGGGGCCCCGGCGAGGGACAGGAGAAGCAGGTATGAAGATCGGTACGCTCAATGCGGCTCTCACGATTGCGGTCGCGGCCGTGGCCCTGACGGGCTGCGATTCGCTTCGCTCGGCCGCCGGCATGGACAAGAGCGCGCCGGATGAATTCGCGGTGACGACCAAGGCGCCGCTGGTGATCCCGCCGGATTACAACCTGATGCCGCCGCGCCCGGGCGCGGTGCCGACCAATCAGGTCGATCCGACCGAATCGGCCGAAGGCGCGCTGTTCGGCAACGATCCGGCGACGATCGCGGCGCAGCTGCCGAACACCTACAGCGAGACCGAGAAGATGGTTCTCGCCAACGCCAAGGTGCAGTCGATCGATCCGCAGATCCATCAGCACCTGGCCTCCGACAACAAGAACATGGTCGCCACCGACGATGGCTTCACCAAGGACATCCTGTTCTGGCAGAAGCCGAAGGCGGACGACGGCCAGGCGCTCGATGCCGACGCCGAATCCCGCCGCCTCGACCAGCAGCGTGCCGGTCAGCCCGCGACTCCGGGCGCCGCCCCGGCCGCCAAGCCCGCCGCCCCAGCCAAGAAGGACGATTCGGGCTGGTTCGACGGCTGGTTCGACTGGTTCTAGTTGCCTTTCCTCCCCCGCGGAGCTCCGTTTCCGGAGCCGCACGCTCGTGAAATAGCGGGGGAGGTGCCGCGCCTTCGCGGCGGAGGGGGTATGCCGTTCTGCGGAGCGGCGTTTTGCGCTACCACAGCGGCTGGTCCCAGCAGGAATGAGTCTGATGCGGTGCAAGTCTGACCGGGCGGGCGTTTGGGCGGCTTTGTTCGCCTTGGTGCTTCTGGCCTTGCCGGCGGCGGCGCAAGGTCCCAATGCCAAGCCCGTGGCCGCGGGCAAGACCTTCCAGTTCGTGCTGCAGAACGGCTTGCAGGTGGTGGTGGTGCCCGACCGCCGCGCGCCGGTGGTCACCCAGATGGTGGTCTACAAGGTCGGCGCGGTCGACGATCCGCCCGGCATCTCGGGGCTGGCGCATTTCTTCGAGCACATGATGTTCCGCGGCACCCGCGCGGTGTCGGGCAGCGGTTATTCGCAGTCGATTGCGCGGAACGGCGGCGACGACAACGCCTTCACCACCCACGACTACACCGTCTTTCACGAGCAGATCGCCAAGGACAAGCTAAAGCTCGTCGCCCACCTCGAAGCCGACCGCATGATCAATCTCGATCTGTCGGAAAATGCGGTGATGGCCGAGCGCGACGTGGTCGGCGAAGAGCGCCGGATGCGGGTCGACAACGATCCCCAGGCGCTGGTGCAGGAGCAGGCCGAGGCGGCGCTCTATCTCTCGCACCCCTATGGCCGCCCGGTGATCGGCTGGCCGGAAGAAATCCGCCGCATCAACCGCGCCGAGGCCGACAAGTTCTATCGCCGCCATTACGCCCCCAACAACGCCATCCTGATCGTGGCGGGCGATGTCTCGGTCGAGGATGTGCGTCAGGTCGCGGAATCCGAGTTCGGTCCGCTGCCGGCGCGCGAGCTGGGGCCGCGGATCGATTACGCCCAGCCGCGGCGCATGGGCGAAAGCCGCATCGTCGTGAACCGGAAAGACGCCAAGGTGCCGCTGTTCCTGCGGCTCTATCGCGTCGACAGCTACGCCGAAGCGGCGCCGGGCTCGGCCGAAGCGCTGGAAGTGCTGGCGCGCCTCCTCGGCGGCGACGCGACCTCGGCGCTTTATCATCATCTCGTCGTGGAACGGCACCTCGCGACCGACGTGTCGGCGAGCTACGACGGCTATGCCCGCGATTCCGGCCAGTTCTCCATCACCGCGACGCCGCGTCCGGGCGTGTCGCTCGATGCGATCGAGCGCGCCATCGACGAGGTGATCGGGTTTTATGCCCATCATCAGGCGTCCAAGGCCGAGCTTCAGCGGGCGAAAGCCCAGCTCGTCGCCGGTGCCGCGTTCACCCGCGACAGCCAGTTTGAGCTGGCCTCTGCGTATGCGCGGGCGATTGCCGTCGGTTTGACCGTGTTCGATGTCCAGCAATGGCCGGCGCGCATTCAGGCGGTGAAGCCGAAGACGCTGCAGGATGCCGCCGCCACCGGCCTCAACCGCAACGAGGCCGTCACCGCCTATCTGATGCCGCGGCCATGATCGGACGCTGTGCCGCCCTGATATTGGCCGTGCTGGTGCTGTCGCCCGCGCTCGCCGCCAAGGTGGTGCCGGTGGAGGCGGTGAAGGGCGTCGTGGTGTGGCATTCCGAAGATCACACCGTGCCGGTGATCGCGCTCAGCGCCTCGTTCCCGGCCGGGGCGGTCTACGATCCCGCCGGCAAGTCGGGCCTCGCCGCGCTTGCCGCCTACAGCATGAACGAGGGCGCCGGCTCGATGGACGGCGAGGCGTTTCAGGCGGATTTGGCGGCGCACGGCATCAAGCTCGACGTCATTCCCGCGCCCGACACCCTCACGATCCGGCTGACGACGCTGACCGCCAACGCCAAGGAGGCGTTCCGGCTGCTCGCTCTCGCGCTGGCAAAACCGCGGTTCGATCCCGAGGCGGTGACGCGCGTGCGCCTGCAGATGATGCAGGAGATCGACCTGGGCCGCAGCGATCCCGCCACGGTGGCCGAACGCGGGTTCGACAGCCTGTATTTTGGTCCGTATGCGTACGGACGCCCGGTGGAAGGCGACACCCGCGGGCTGGCGTCCACCTCGGCGCAGGATTTGCGCGCCTTCGCCAGGACGCATTGGGTCAAGAACGGCCTGAAAATCGCGGTCGCGGGCGACATCACCGCGGCGGCGCTGGCGCCTCTGATCCAGTCGACGTTCGGCGCGCTGCCCGATACCGCGGTGCCGCCGCCGCCCCAGCCGCTGCGCCCGGGGGCGCCCGGCCTGCACATGCTGGCGATGGACGTGCCGCAGCCGGCGGTGATGTTCGGCGCGGCCGGTCTTGTCCGCAGCGACCGCGATTTCATCGCCGCGATGGTCGCGAACTACATTCTCGGCGGCGCCGGATCGGGCTCGCGCCTGACCCGCGAATTGCGCGAGAACCGCGGCCTTACCTACGACATCGCCACCGATCTCGTCGCCTACCGCCGCGCCGGGCTGGTGCTCGGCGTGGTGCAGACGCGCAAAAGCGCCGTGCGCCAGACCATCACGGTGCTGCGCGAGACGATGCGAAAATTCGCCGCCGAAGGCCCGACCCAGCAGGAACTCGACGACGCCAAGCAGTACCTCAACGGCTCGTTCCCGCTGGCGTTCACCTCCAACGCCGACATCGCCGCCCAGCTCAATACCTTCCAGGACCTCGGCCTGCCGCTCGATTACCTCGATCGCCGCGCCGCCCAGATCAATGCCGTCAGCCTCGCCGACGTCCGCCGTGTCGCCCAGCGCCTGTTCGATCCCGACAAGCTGACCATCGTCGTCGCCGGTTCCCTGACCTCCGGCAACACCGAACCGGCAGATTCGCCGTAACTTTCCATCGCCCCTTCGCGGGAGAGGGCGCAAAATCTTGCACTTAGCGGCGCGCGAAATTGTCCGCGTCCGCACAACCGGCCGCTAGATTTTGCGGGTGAGGGGGCGCCCGCGAATCCGCTACAGTGAGCCTATGAAAATCCGCCGTCTCACCGAAGGCACCATCAACCGCATTGCTGCGGGCGAGGTGGTTGAACGCCCGGCCAGCGCCGTCAAGGAACTGGTCGAAAACGCGCTCGACGCGGGTGCGCGCCGGATTGCCGTGTCGGCGTCCAATGGCGGGGCCGATCTGATCTTGGTCGAAGACGACGGCGAGGGCATGGCACCGGACGATCTGCTGTTGGCGGTCGAACGCCACGCGACTTCGAAGCTGCCGGCCGACGATCTTTCCCATATCGTCACTATGGGTTTTCGCGGTGAAGCACTGCCTTCGATCGGCGCGGTGGCGCGGCTCACCATCGTCAGCCGGACGAAGGCCAGCGAAGCACACGCGGTCGAAGTCGATGCCGGGCATATCGCTGGTCCGCGGCCGGCTGGATTTCTCGCCAATGGGCAATCGGGAACCCGCGTAGAAGTGCGCGAACTTTTTTACGCGACGCCCGCCCGGCTCAAGTTCATGAAGTCGGTGCGATCCGAAGACCTTGCGACTGTCGACATGATGAAGCGGCTGGCCATGGCCCGGCCCGACGTGGCGTTTTCGCTGACGCTGGACGGCCGGACCGCGCTCGATCTGCCCGCCGAAGATGTGCTGTTCGAGGGGCAATTGAAGCGGCTGGCGCGCATCATGGGGCGCGAATTTGCCGACAACGCCCTTCCGGTCGAAACCGGTCGCGAAGGCCTGAAAATTACCGGGTTTGCCGGTGTTCCGACCTACAATCGCGCCAACGCCCAGATGCAATTCCTGTTCGTCAACGGCCGGCCGGTACGTGACAGGCTTCTGATCGGCGCGGTGCGCGGAGCGTATGCGGACTTCCTGGCGCGCGATCGCCATCCGGCGTTGGCGCTGTTCCTCGATTGCGATCCGGCGTTTGTCGACGTCAATGTCCATCCGGCCAAGACCGAAGTGCGTTTTCGCGATGCCGGATTGGTCCGTGGTCTGATTGTTTCCGCATTGAAACACGCCATTCATCAGGCCGGGCACCAGGCTTCTACCACGGTGGCTGCCGAAGCGCTCACCGCGTTGAGGCCGCATAGCGGCTACGAGTATCAACCCTCGCTGCCGGTCC
>NZ_JBWZET010000145.1:0-3075 GCF_056722145.1 Rhizomicrobium sp.
GTTCTTCACGCCGCTGTCGCGCAAGGCGGCGATCAAGTTTTCGGCAATGCCGCACAGCCCAAAGCCGCCACTCATCACGGTCATGCCATCGAACAGCAGGCCGGAGAGGGCCTCGCGCGCGTTCGCACATACCTTCATGATGGCTCCATAAGTTGGATCAGCGCGTCGACCTGGCAATCGAGTTTGACGAGGATTGCGTCGATCTGGTCGCGTTCGGCCGCGGTGAATTTTGCCATCAGCCGGCGCTCGATCTGCAACGCCGACGGCACGATCTTGCGATAGACGGCGCGCCCCGATGGGCTCAGGGTCAAGCGCGCGATGCGGCTGTCGGTCCGATCGGCTGCGCGTGCCAGACGCCCCGCCGCGGCAAGTCGGGCGACGGCGCGGCTGACCTGGACCTTGTCCATCGCCGTGCGGTCGGCGACTTCGCGCGACGACAGGCCGGGCGTACTGCCGAGCGCCGCCATCACCCGCCATTCCGCCGGCGTGAGATCGAACCGGCTCGCATATTGGCGAGCAATCGCCGCACTGATGCGATTGGTCAGGACCGACAGGCGGTAGGGCAGAAAGCGCTCGAGCTCGAGCCGCTCGCCGACAACCTCATTCCGCATCGGGCTGCCTCGACGGATCGGCGACACGGAACGCCGGATGCTCGCCGCACGCCGCCTCGATCCGCAGCAAAGTCGGATACGGCGTGACATCGACATCGTAGCGGCGCGCGTTGAAAAGCTGCGGCACGAGGCAAAGATCGGCAAGCCCGGGCGCGTCGCCGTGACAAAACCGTCCGGTCTCGGACGATTGCGCCAGCAGGATTTCCAGCGCCGCAAAACCTTCCGCCATCCAGTGACGCTGCCACGCCGCGCGGGCGCTGTCGCCAAGTTCGAACTGACCTTTCAGGAACCGCAGCACGCGCAGATTGTTGAGCGGATGAATGTCGCAGGCGACGATGCCGGCAAGCTGGCGCACGCGGGCGCGGGCAAGCGGCTCCTTGGGCAGCAGTGGCGGTTCGGGATGCGTCTCGTCCAGATATTCGATGATGGCGAGCGATTGTCCGAGTGCGTGGCCCTCGACCTCGAGTGTCGGCACCAGCCTTTGCGGATTGCGGGCACGATAAGCGGCCGCCTGCTGCTCGTCTTTGCGCAAATGCACCGGCACCGCGTCGTAGGAAATGCCTTTCAACGCCAGCGCGATGCGCACGCGCCACGCCGCCGACGAGCGGTAATAGGTGTAAAGCCGCATCATCCCTCTCCCGTGTAGCATGCAACGGTCTGGTCGATGGCACCGAATATCGACCGGCCGTCGTCGAACATTTCGATGCGTACGCGATCGTCGAAGCGCAGGAACGGCGTCGTTGGGGCGCCGCTCGCAATCGTTTCCAGCATGCGCCGTTCGGCAATGCAGGCGGAGCCGCGCGGCGCACCGCGGTTCGACACCGTGCCGGAGCCGATGATGCTGCCGGCGCCGAGAACGCGCGTTTTCGCAGCGTGCGCGATCAGTTGCGGAAAGCTGAAGGTCATGTCGTCGCCGGCATCGGGCGCGCCGAACACTTCGCCATTGAGCGTCACGATCAGCGGCAGGTGCAGCTTGCCATCCCGCCAGGCGCTGCCGAGTTCGTCCGGCGTGACGGCCACCGGAGAAAACGCGGTCGCGGGTTTCGACTGGAAAAAACCGAAGCCTTTTGCGATCTCCGCGGGGATCAAATTGCGCAGCGAAACGTCATTGGCCAGCATCACCAACTTGATGTGGCGTTCCGTATCGGTGGTGCCCATCGCCACGTCGTCGGTGATCACCGCGACTTCGCCTTCGAAATCGATGCCCCAGCTGTCGTCGGCCGCCAGGATCGGATCGGTCGGGCCGATGAAGCTGTCGGAACCGCCCTGATACAGCAACGGATCGGTCCAGAAACTCGGCGGCATCTCGGCGCTGCGGGCCTTGCGCACCAGTTCGACATGGCTGACGTAAGCCGAACCGTCCGCCCACTGAAAAGCGCGCGGCAATGGTGCTGCACATCGGCCGGCGTCGAACGGCCGGGTATTTTCCACCCGCCCGTGATTGAGGCGGCGGTATACTTCAGCAAGATCGGGCGCGATGTTCTCCCAATCGTCCAGCGCGGCTTGGAGTGTCGGTGCGATGTGCGGCACGGCGGTGCAGACCGCAAGGTCGCGATCGACGACCACCAGCCTGCCGTCACGCCCGTGCCGGAAAGACGCCAGTTTCATCGCGTTTTCCAGCTGTCGGAATAGGCCGCCACGTCCTGTGCCCGAGCCGCTTCGCTAAGGTCGAGCCCATCGCGGGCATCGATCATCACCGCGACTTCGTCGGTTGCGGTTCTGCTTCCGCCCGCCGCGAACGCCTTGGGATGGGGGCCATGAGTGAAGCCGCTCGGATGGAACGTCACCATGCCGGGCTTGATGGTGTCGCGGCTGAAGAAGTCGCCGGCGTGATAGAAGATCACCTCGTCGAAATCGTCGTTGGAATGGAAGAACGGCACTTTCAGCGCGCCGGGATCGGTTTCGAGCGGCCGTGGCACGAAGGTGCAGACGACGAAGCGGTCGGCGACGAACGTCGCATGCACACTCGGCGGCAGATGATAGCGATGGCTCGTCACCGGTCGGATGTCGCGCCAATTGAGCTTCAGCGCCGCCACATCGCCTTTCCAGCCGATAGCATCGAGCGGATTGAAGGGATAGGTGATGGTTGATATCGCGTTGCGGCGCTTCACCATCACGCGCGTTTCGCGCTCGCTCTGCTGCGCCTTGAAGGCGTCATCGATCGCGGGCGTGGCGAGCGCCGCCGGATCGAAGATTGCGTGCGGGCCGAGAACGCCGCGGTCCGGCAGCTTGTAAGCGCCGCCGGTTGCCTCGATCAGCAATGCCACCGTGCGTTGACGCGGCTCCACGCGCCACATCGTCCCGCGCGGCAAGACGAGGTAATCGCCATCGCGGTATTCGAGATGGCCGAAGTCGCAGAACAGGTCGCCTTCGCCCTGGTGCACGAACAGAAGCTCGTCGCCGTCGGCATTGCGCGCCAGGTTCGGCATCGCCCGATCGGCCGCCCAGATGTGCATGGCCACGT
>NZ_JBWZET010000146.1:0-4358 GCF_056722145.1 Rhizomicrobium sp.
GGCGGAAGGCGAGGCCATGATAGCAAAGCCGCGCCGGATAGGCCGCGCCGCTGTCGACCTGGAATTTGCAGGTCGGAATGGTGAGGTCGGGGCGAAGGCACAGCTCCTGGCCGGTCGGATCGGTCAGTTCGTATGTACGACGGCGGATTTCCTCGCCCGAGCGGTCGACGAACAGATGCGCCGGCTGCAGCAGCGCCGTTTCGTGCCGCGTGTAGCCGTTCGCCTTCAAGACGCCCAGCACCGCGTCGGCAACGCCGGTCAGGGCCTCAATTTCGTCGGGACCGTAGGTGGGGAACGAAGTCATTGTCTTTCCATCTTCCTCTCCCCTTGAGGGAGAGGGCGCAAAATCTTGCACTTAGCCGAGATCACTCTTCCGTCACCACGCCTCGATGCGAGGCTAAGTGCTAGATTTTGCGGGTGAGGGGTATGTCGCGTCACGGTGCCCCCTCACCTGAAAAATCATCGGCCCTCTGCGTTTCGCGCGTCATCTCAGTCCTGCTTCAGTGCCTGTTTGATGCCCGCCACCAGGTCGGCGCGCGCCACCGTTTTCTGCGCGGCGCGGGCACCGAGGTATTCGGCGCGGCTTTCCACCTCTTTGGCGAGTTCGGCGCCGCGCTTCAAATCCTTGATGGTGACGGTGCCGGCGGCGCGTTCATCGTCGCCTTCCATCACCACCAGCGCCGCGCCGCGCTTGTCGGCGTATTTGAGCTGGTCGGGAATCTTCTTGGTGCCGACATAGGCTTCCGCGCGCAGGCCGGCGGCGCGCAGGTCTTTCGCGATCTTGAACGACGACACCGTGTCGCCCATACCGAGCACGATCACCAAGGGCTTAACATCCGCCGCCAGCCCGCGCGCCGTCAGCGCCGCCAAGAGCCGCGACACACCGATGGAAATGCCGGTCGCCGGAACCTGCTGGCCAGTGAAGCGCGCGACGAGATCGTCATAACGCCCGCCGCCCGCGACCGAGCCGAACACGACGGTCTCGCCCTCGTCGTTGGTCACCGGAAACGTAAGCTGCGCCTCGAACACCGGGCCGGTGTAGTAGTCGAGCCCGCGGATGATGGAGGTATCGGGCGCGATCTGATCGGCGGAGTAGCCGTTGGCGCGGCAGAGATTGACGATCGCCGCCAACTGATCGATCGCGGCAGTCGCCTTATCGCCGACGATATCGCGCAGCACTGCCTGGAAATCGTCACCGACCGCGCCGATCTCGAGGAAACGCAAAATCTTCGCGGCGGCCTCTTCGGAAAGATTGGCCCCCTTGGTGAAATCGCCGGACTCGTCCTTGCGACCTTCGCCGAGAAGCGCCTTGACGCCGCCGACGCCGAGCCGGTCGAGCTTGTCGATGGCGCGCATGACGATGCCGCGGCGCTCGCGCTCTTCCACCGGCAAGCCGACGGCATCAAGCACGCCATCGAGAATGCCGCGCGAATTGATCTTGACGATGTACTCACCGCGCTTCAGCCCCAAGGCTTCCAGCGCATCGCACACCATCATCAAGAGTTCGGCATCGGCGGCGGGGGAATTGCTTCCCACCGTATCGGCGTCGAACTGGGTGAATTCGCGATAGCGCCCGGGGCCGGGCTTTTCGTTGCGATAGACCAGGCCCATCTGATAGCGGCGGAACGGCTTGGGCAAATTCTGGAAATTCTCGGCGACATAGCGGGCAAGCGGCGCCGTCAGGTCGTAGCGCAGGCTCATCCACTGTTCGTCGTCGTCTTTCAGCGAGAACACGCCTTCGTTGGGGCGGTCGACGTCGGGCAGGAACTTGCCGAGGGCGTCGGTGTACTCGAAAGTCGGGGTCTGCAACGGCTCGAAGCCGTAGCTTTCGTAGACGCCGCGAATGATCTCGATCAGCCGGCGCTCGGCCGCGATCTCGGCCCCAAACCGGTCGCGAAACCCACGCGGCAGCCGCGCCTTGGGCTTCTTTTGAGCAATTTTCTTATCCGACACCATGACAAAACCTTCGACAAGGAACCGGCCTTTTAGCCGCCTCCCCCCCAAGGAGCAAGAAACAGGGGCAGGAAAAGGGCGCTGCTGCAAGGGATTGGCCCGCCCGGCGGAGTTGCAAGCCAGTCGCAGTTACAGCCGTATAAGGGAAAACCCCAGTCGCGCATTGTTTAACCCGTTGGTCAGCGGCGGCTGCCTAACCTATGGGCGGAAGGAGTGCCCGTGGCAGAGATCGGCGACTGGTCGGAAAGTCTCAATTCGACCTACACCAAAGACGACACGCTGATGTTCGAATCCCCGATCCTGAAGGCGGGATTCGAAGCGTGGTCGCGCTCGGGCACGATTCCGCCGCGCAGCCAATTCACGCCGCGCGTGTCGAAGGATTTTCTCGGCAATCTCATCATCTTCGAACGCCATAAAGACACCTTTCTCATTCGCCTGATGGGCACGCGCATTTCGGCCGTGCTGGGCGAGATGCAAGGCCTTATCCTGGAAGCCGCGATACCGGTCGAAGTCGCGGCGCGCTGGAAGGCGGTGCTGTGCGAGGTGCTGGTGACCCAAACGCCGACCCGCGTGGTGAAGACGGTCGCCTTCAACGATCTGCACTATCTCGAGGCGGAATTGTTGCTGGCGCCATTGCTCGACGCCACGGGACAACTCACAATGGTTTTCGCGGTCGCCGCGTTCCGGTCTGGCGTCGCCAAGAGCCGGGCGCTCGACAATCTCATTGCCGGCACGGACTGAACGGAAGCTTGCAATGGCCGCGACCTCGAACCTGATCGGATTCCTCTGCGACATGCCGATGGTCGGCTCGGGCTATTTCGGCATGCTGCAAATCGGCCTGATGGCGGGCTGCCACAAATGGGAAACCGCCCTGGTCGTGAAGTCGTTCGATTTGCAGGACGCAGCTCTCGGCGGCCGGGTGCGGGCGCTGTTGGCTCGTACGCCGTTGCGCGGTGTCATCCTGCCGGAGCCGATCTGCGAGATCGCCGCCGTGCTCGAGGCCGTCAGCGACGCCGGATTGCCGGTGGTTCGCATCGCGCCGCATTCCGAGACCGGCACGACGCTCGACATCTGCATCGACAATGAGGCGGCGGCGTACGACGTGACGCGCCATCTGATCGGTCTTGGCCACAAGACTATCACCTTCGTGAAAGGACCGCCCGATCACGGCGACGCCAAGGCGCGGCTGGCCGGCTTCCTCCGGGCGATGGCCGATGCCGGACTGGCCGTCGACGAGGCACAGCTGCTGACCGGCGGCTTCGATTACGCCCAAGGCCTTGGCGCCGCCGAGCACCTGCTGGCGAACCCCGACCTGCCGAGTGCGGTCTTCGCCTGCAACGATGAGGTCGCCGCCGCGATCCTGTCCACCGCGCACCGGCTGGGATTCCGTATTCCCGACGACTTCTCGCTCGCCGGCTTCGACGATTCGCCTTTGGCGCGTTCGGTCTGGCCGCAGATCACCACCTGCCGCCAGAAGATGGAGCTGACCGGCTATATGGCGATGGATTTTGTCATCGACCCGCCGACCGAGGCCGAAGCGCGCAAACGCCCGATGCTGCACGAACTGGTGATCCGCCAGTCGACAGGAAAACCGAAAGAGTGAGCCTTCGGGCGCTCTCGATACAATACATCGGATATACGAGAAATGGGAAAACCTCCCGCATTCTTCAAGGGGAGTTTTCGGGGTGCGACAAACTGAGCAAAACGAGTACAAATCAACCGCTTGCCATTTTGGGCGCTGAGACCAATGCGCGTTCGCACCAACTTGCCCCAAAATAAAATCAAACGAGCGCCTCGCCGGGTGTTGAACATTCCTTCATGCGCTCGCGCCACGCGCGCATGTTAGTCTTACCGTGGGTTCCGGGGGTCACAGCCATGTCGCTCGCACGGCGCGCACTGCTTCCTGCACTTATCGCTACTGTTTTGGCCGGCTGCACCGGCGTCGTATCGGAGAAACCGATTTTCGCTGCGGCGGATTTCAACACGTCGGGCGCATTGCTCGGGCATTACAGCGAAGCTGACGACGCTCACAAAATGCTCGTCACCAAAGGCCCGGAAGGCCAGCTCGTCCTCTTCGGTTTCGAAAACAAGCCCGTGAAGAAGGGCAAGGAAACCGAAGACGTCTGGCATCAGGTGCTCTATGCCGATGCCGCGGTGGTCGCGCTTGGCGGCGGCGATTACGTGCTGCAGGTCTCGTGTGTCGGCTTGGTCCAAAACGGCCAAGCCTATGCGGGCTGGCTCGGCGGCAAGTCTTCGCCTTATCGCGACTACACGGCGTATGGCGTGATTGCCCAAGACCGTCAGCAGGACCACCTCTGGTCCTGGTGGAACTTCAGCAACAAAGCGGCGGAACGCGTGCTCAGCCAATACGGTGCTGTTGAACCATCGAATGCGGGCAGCTACCG
>NZ_JBWZET010000147.1:0-5969 GCF_056722145.1 Rhizomicrobium sp.
TCTTCGGGGTTGTGCCAGATGGTACCTGGATGGCCCGCAGTCGCGGGCCATGACACCGAGGGGCGTGGGACGATCAAGGGATTCCGGCCGAACGTCCGATGCTCTAGCTGTGCAGGCCCTGTCATCCCCGGCCAAGTGGCGCGAGCAAATGCGAGGGCCGCGACGAGAAGGGGATCCAGGTGCCTGGACGCGCCAGATGTGAGAAGCTTGGCACAGGGTTCTTGCTCGTCCGCCGCTATCATCTTGCCGGAGAATCCTGGGTCCCCTTCCCGTCTCCGCGCAGAGCGCTGCGTCGGGTCGGCCGGGGATGACAGTTTGAGCTACTCCGCCGCCATCACCTGCAACTCGATCCCCTTTCCCCTTGTGGGAGAGGGATGATCTCGACGTTTTCACTTCCGCGGCGATAGAATACACCCGTTCGAACGGGGGAGACCGCCTTGCGCCGCTTGCTTCTCGCCAGTTTCGTTGCCGGTCTCGCGACCGCGCTGTTTTACCGTCACGACATGCGCCGCCTGCGGGCGCGGCTCGCGGGCATGGGGCGGATCGTCAAAACGTCATTCGGGCGCGTCGATTATTGCGAGTTGGGCGATGGCGCGCCGGTGCTGGTGCTGCATGGCACCGGCGGCGGCTTCGATCAGGGGCTGGATATGACGGCGGCCCTCGCCGATGAAGGCTTTCGGCTGATCGCACCGTCGCGCTTCGGCTATCTGCGCACCACGACACCGCACGACACCAGCGCCGCCGCGCAAGCCGACATGAGCGCCGAACTGCTCGACCGCCTCGCCGTCAAACGCGCGGCGGTGATCGGCATTTCGGCGGGCGCGTGGCCGGCGCTGCACTTCGCTTCGCGCCATCCCGAGCGTTGCTCCGCCGTGGTGCTGCTGGTGCCGGCGACCGATCTGCCGCGCAAAACCCGCCTGCTGGGGCGGGCGCTGGTCGGCCTGTTCGCCTCGGATTTTCTCGGCTGGGCGGCGGTGCGGCTGGCGCGGTTCTCAGCCAGCCTCAGCGGCTTGATGGTGGGCACGCCCGGCGGCGTAATCGCCCGCGCTACGGCGACGGAGAAGCGCCGCGTACGGACCATTCTCGCCGACGCCCTGCCCGCCTCGTCGCGGCTCGCCGGCATCCGCATCGATCTCGACGGCATGTCGCCCGACAATTCCTGCGCGCTGGCGACGCTGACCCAGCCGGTGCTCGCGATCTCGGCCGAGGACGACGCCTTCGAGACCGCGCCGCGCGCCCGCGACATCGCTGCCGCCGTGCCCGACGGGACCGCGGTGATCTACTCCAGCGGCGGCCACGCGCTGGTCGGCCGCCACGCGGAAGCCGTGCGCGAGACGGCGGCGTTTCTCAAAACTCCGAAAACTCGTTCATGATGTCGCTGTCGGCGACGGCGCGTTGCGACAGGCACACTTCCCAGCTGGCAAAATCGGCATAGGTGCGCGGCGGGAAACGCAGGCGCCCGAGCACCTTGGGCAGCGAATAGAAGCGCTTCTGCATGCCTTTGACGCCGGCAATGAGTTCTTCCGCCGTCATGTTCTTCGGCTTCAGATAGCACTTCACGCCGGCCCAGCGGTCCATGTTGTCTTCGTCGATGATGCGGCCGTCCTGCTTGGCGCGGTCGTAGAGCGGCGTGCCGCGCATCGGCACCATGACGTTGAAGTACGCCGCCGGCACCTTCATTTCCATCAGGAATTTCAAGGTTTCGTCGAACACGTCGGGCGTATCGGTATCGGCGCCGATGACGAAATTGAACGAATAGGAGATGTTACGTTCGTTGAGGTTACGAATCATCTCGCGATAGCTGTCGACGTGGTTGACGTCCTTGTGCATCGATTTCAGCGTGCCCTGGCTGATGCTTTCGATGCCCATGTTGACGTGCAGCAGGCCGCTTTTCTTGGCGAGATCGAGGAATTTCTCGTCGAGCCCGAAGCGCGGCGAGAACAGCGCCGACCAGTGGACTTTGAGCGGCACCAGCTTTTCCATCAGCTCCATGGTGCGGCCCTTGTGGCCGACGAACTGGCTGGCGGCGAAGAAGATGTGCTTGCCGCCGCACAGCTTGATGTCTTCGACGATTTCGTCGGCGGGCCGGTCGCGATAGCCGTAATCGCCGTTCAGTCGCCGCTCGGCGCAGAAATCGCACGTATACGGACAACCGCGCGACTGCTGGATCACGAACGGGCGGTAGAACACGTAATTGCGCATGTCCAAGAGGTCCCAGCGCGGCTTGGGCAGCCCGCGCAGGTCGGCCGGCGTGTCGCGGCGGTAGATCTTCTGCAAGTGCCCGCCGGCGGCGTCCTCCAGCATCTCAGGAAAAATCTCCTCGCACTCGCCGACGCAGATCGCATCCGCATGCTCCGCCATTTCGGCGGTGTAGAAGGTCGCGTGCGGGCCGCCGAGCAGCACCTTGGCGCCGCGGTCGCGGAATTTTTCCGCCATCTCGTAGGCGCGGAACGCACTCACGGTGCGGCAGGTGATCGCCACGACGTCGAAATGCTGGTCATACGGCGGCTCTGAAATGGCGTCGTCGTGCAGCGTGATGTCCCAGCCCTTGGGCGTCAGCGCCGCCAGATGCGGCATCACCGCGCCGACCAGACGACGCTTCTTGATCCGCATCGGACGGCGGTCGTCCTCCGAGCGATATGTCGCCGCCTGGATGATGAGCAATTTCGGCATCAGCCCCTCGCTTCGACCAGCCAGCAGGCGGCAGGCGGTTCGACACCGGTCGGGCATTGCCATTGCGCGAGAACAGGCGTGATGCGCGCGTGCACCTTGGCCTTGGTCGCATCGTCGGCGCCGCGCAACAGGCGCGCCAGCGGACCCATATTCATGACCTGCTCGGCGGCCTCGGCGGCGGTGGCGCCAAGCAGCGACGGCGGCGTCGCGCGTTCGATACGGATGTCATGCCAACCGGCTTCGGTGAGGAGGCGCGCGGTGCGGTCGCGGTCGGCCAGCCCGAACGGCCCGGGCTCGTTGTCGGGCGTCGGATCGAGCGGCGGCAACAGATCGCGCGCCGCCTGATAGGGCTCCGACAAATAGCAAATCTCGTTCTGCGGACACCAGCACAGGAAGGCGAGCCGCCCGCCCGGCTTCAGCGCCCGGCGGATGTTGGCGAAACTCGCCTTGGGATCGACGAAGAACATCAGGCCGAGGCGCGAAAACACCAGGTCGAAGTCGGGTGTGAAGGGATAGTCCGACGCGTCGGCTTCGATGAATTCGAAGCGGCCGGAACACCGCGCGCGGGCCGCCTCGATCAGCGGTTTGGAAATGTCGAGCCCGACGACGCGGCCCGGCGCAACCTTGGCGGCGATTTCCTCGCTGGTGGTGCCGGCGCCGCAGCCGATGTCGAGCACGTCGAGGCCGGGCCGCAATTGCGCGAACGCCATCAGCGCGTCGTTGATGCCCTTCAGGCCGCGCTCGAAATGCGCAAGCCGCCTCAGCCAATTCGCAGCGACCTCGCCGTTCCAGTACTCGTGCTGCTTGGCGTTGGTGGACACGATGGCCTACCCCAATGTTATCCCCGGCCTGAATGTCATCCCGGACGCGCCCGTACCGATCTCTCATCCAGCACATGGGCGCGATCCGGGACCCACTTCAAAATCTGGCAGACGACGAAGTGGGTCCCGGGTCTGCGTGCTCTTCGCTGCGCTCAGATTACTACGCCCGGGATGACACCATTTTTTACTTCCCCGTCTTCCTCTTCCGCATCGCCAGCGTCCTGAGGCGCAGGGCTTGCAGGCGGATGAAGCCGGCGGCGTCTTTCTGGTCGTAGGCGCCGTGGTCGTCTTCGAAGGTCACGAGGTCCTGCGAATAGAGCGAATACGGCGAGGCGCGGCCGATGACGATGACGTTGCCCTTGTACAGCTTCAGCCGCACCGTACCGCTGACGCAGTCCTGGCTCTTGTCGATGGCGGCCTGCAGCATCTCGCGCTCGGGCGAGAACCAGAAGCCGTAATAGACCAGCTCGGCGTACTTCGGCATCAGCTCGTCTTTGAGGTGCATGGCGCCGCGATCCAGCGTAATGGATTCCATCGCGCGATGGGCGGTATAGAGGATGGTGCCGCCGGGGGTCTCGTAAATGCCGCGGCTCTTCATGCCGACGAAGCGGTTTTCCACCAGGTCGACGCGGCCGATGCCGTTGTCGCGGCCGAGCGCGTTGAGCGCCGTCAGGATCTGGGCCGGGCTCATCGGCACCCCATCGATCGACACCGCATCGCCCTTGTCGAAGCCGATCTCGATGATGGTCGCCTTATCGGGCGCGGCTTCCGGCGACACCGAGCGCTGGAACACATCGCCATGCGGCTCGACGTCGGGGTCTTCCAGAATCTTGCCCTCGGACGAGGAGTGCAGCAGGTTGGCATCAACCGAGAACGGGGCCTCGCCGCGCTTGTCCTTGGCGATCGGAATCTGGTGCTGTTCGGCGAACTCGATCAGCTTGGTACGGCTGGTCAGGTCCCATTCGCGCCAGGGGGCGATGACCTTGATGTCCGGGTTCAGCGCGTAATAGGCGAGTTCGAAGCGGACCTGGTCGTTGCCCTTGCCGGTGGCACCGTGGCACACCGCATCGGCGCCGACCTGGGCGGCGATCTCGATCTGGCGCTTGCCGATCAGCGGCCGGGCGATGGAGGTGCCGAGGAGATAGACACCCTCGTACAGCGCATTGGCGCGGAACATCGGAAAGACGTAGTCGCGTACGAATTCCTCACGCAGGTCTTCGATGAAGATGTTTTCAGGCTTGATTCCCAGCAATTCCGCCTTTTTGCGGGCCGGGCCGAGTTCCTCGCCCTGACCGAGATCGGCGGTGAATGTCACCACCTCGGCGCCGTAGGCGGTCTGCAACCACTTGAGAATGACCGAGGTGTCCAACCCGCCGGAATAGGCGAGCACGACCTTCTTAACGCTTTTTACCGTCACGACAGCTACCCTTCAGGAAAGGGCGGAATATACGGCCCCAACTCGAAAACGCCAGCCATTAACCGGAATCTCAGGCGCGGCCCCACTGCCCCCTACAACCCAGGGGCAATTGTGTTACTGTAATCAATCGCTTGGGGGCTGCCATGATCATCTCGAAGACATTCGCGACCGCCTTACTGACCGCTTTTTTCGTTTGCCCGACGGCGATGGCTGCAACCCAATGCGTGCCGCTGCATGATGGAGTCGAGTACCGCGCCTTTTTCCCGGACGGCAGACGCTTCGTCTATGTCGATGTGAAGGTCCTGCCGGGCGTCTTTCCCTCGGTGTTCGTCATTGCCGACAAGAATTTTGAAGCCCCCGGCGTCAAGCTCGCGGCAAACAATCCCTTGAATCAGTGGTGGATCGATCGCAGTCGACCATTTGCGTTTACCGCCGATATGGTGCGCATTCGCTGGGAAGAACATCACACCTTCGATTTCGTGACCGACTGGTTCTCCGACAATTCGCCGAAGGAATTCAAGCAATCGATCCGTGGCGTGACCAAGATCGGCGATCATTTCGAAGGCAACGGCGCCCTCGATACCAACACCTTCGCCTTCCAGTCGCGGCTGGAAATGAACGGCTTTATCGGCGATTACTTCGAAGTGTCGGTACCCGCCGTCACCTTCGATGGCATAACGGTGACGCCGCCCATCGTTCATTTCGAGCGTGACGACAAAGACATCGCGGCGAAGTGCTGAGCGCCCGAAAATCACCACAGCGCATCAAAGAAAGTTCATGGAACGAACGGACCGGGCGGCGCGTACTAGCCACGTCCGCTCCGATGAGGGGCGGGCATAAGACGGTGAGCCCCCTCCAGCCGTCTTAAAGAGCCCCGCTCCGGCCGGCCCAGCCCCCCAGACCCCAACGGCCGGAGCGGGCTTGCTCTTTCCCCCGATCGCACCAGCACAAGGCCAGCGCCCCGGCGAGGCTTTGTGACGCCTACGGCAAAGTTCCCATGCCAACAAGTCCGGCCCCGCTCGGCGCCCAACTGCCGGCGGCGGTGCGGTCGAGCAGGT
>NZ_JBWZET010000148.1:0-23417 GCF_056722145.1 Rhizomicrobium sp.
CCGGTTCCTATTCCCCCTGGGGATGAGGACCGCAAGGACCACTTCATCACGCGTAACGGACTGACCTATGCGGGAAGTCACCTGATAATTGATCTATGGGACGCCGAGGGTCTCGACGACCTTGATAGGATTGATAAAGCGCTTAGGGACGCAGTGAAGGCGGCAGGGGCCACCCTGTTGCATATTCATCTGCATGTATTCGGCGATGGCGGCGGTATTTCTGGCGTTGCCGTGCTCGCTGAAAGTCACATCAGCGTCCATACTTGGCCCGAGAAGGGTTATGCGGCTTTCGATGTCTTCATGTGTGGAGATGCCGAGCCCCGCAAAGCTCTCGCGGTGTTCAAGGCGGCATTCAATCCTGGTCGCCTGGTGATCGGCGAACATAAGCGCGGCGTGCTCTAATCAGCCTCAAAGCGCGAGTTTCATTAAAGGGCGGAAGCGGCAACACCGTTTCCGCCCTTGTTTTTTCCAGCCTCATCCCTTGGGCGTCTCGAAGGATGATTTCTCCACCTGATTAACTGTGTTCTTTGCCGCGCTCTGCCATAATGGCGGCGGATCGGCGGGGACTTTGAGTTGCGCTACGACGCTTGCATCATCGGGGCGGGAGCAGAGGGGCTGGCAGCTGCCGCCACGCTGGCCGGCCGCGGTCTCAAGGTGCTGGTGGCCGAGCGCGCCGCTGCGCCGGGCGGGCGCTGCATCACGCAGGTGTTCGCGCCCGGATTTCGTGCTTCGCCGTTTGCCGATGAACTGCCGGCGATTCCGCCGGCGATTTTCCGCGATCTCGATCTGGCCCGTCGCGGCGCCATCCTGACGCCTCCGGCTGAGGCAGGCGGGGTGATCGGCGCCATCCGTGACGGCGTCATCGCGCGCGTCTTTGCCGATGCAGCAACGAAGCCGGCGCACTCTTGGTTCCGTCGCGCGACCCTAACGCCGTGGCCAGGCGAGGAGCTGGCGACCCGCGGCGGCATCGAATGCGGCGGCGAGGGCTTTGGCGATCCCGATCGCGGGGTGCTGGCGCTGCTGGCTGGTCCCCCTGGTGGCTTGCCGCGCGGCGGGCTCGGCGCGCTCGGTGCTGCGCTGGGGCGGGCGGCGGAAGAAGCTGGCGCGGAGATCGTCTGCGGCGCCGAAGTGACCGACATTCGCCGTCGCCATGGCCGCGTCGCGGCGGTTGGGCTCGCCGACGGCCGCGAAGTGGAAGCGCGCGCGGTGATCTCCACCCTCGATCTGCGCCGCACCTTCCTGTCGCTGTTCACCTGGAACCAATTGCCCAAGCCGCTGGTGGAGCGCATCGGGGCTTTCCGCGCCGCGCCGGGCATCGCGCGACTGTTGCTGGCGCTCGAAAGCCCGCCGACGCTGCCGAAAAATTTTGATCCCGATCTGGTGCGCCGCCCGATCACGCTCGCCGCGTCGCTGAGCGAGGCGATGCGCGCCTGGGCCGCCGGTCTCATTGCCGAACGCCCGCCGGCGGTGGTGCGGTTGGTGTCGGCGGTCGATCCCTATCTTGCGCCCGACGGCGGTGCGGTGGTGACGATCACGCTCGCCGCCATTCCGCATATCCCATTCGATGGCGTCTGGAGCGACGACAAACGGGCGGCATTGCAGCGCCGCGCCCTGGCGCTGGTCGACGAAATCTTCCCCGGCACGTCGGCCAAGCTGAAAGGCGCCGAACTGATCCTGCCGCCCGACATCGAGACCCGGCTCGGGCTTACCGAAGGCGATCTGTCCGGCGGTGCGTTGTCCGCGAGCCAGATGCTGTCGTTCCGCCCGTTTGCCGATCTCGCCCGCTGCACCGGCTGCCGCACGCCGATTGCCGGGCTTTATCTCGCCGGACCGTCGTCGGCGCTGGGACCGCTGGCGACGTGTGCCTCGGGCGTCGCCGCCGCCACCGCGGTGTTGACCGATTTGGGGGGCGCATGAGCGACGTGCTCGTCATCGGCGCCGGACCTTCCGGCCTCATCGCCGCGATCTACCTCGCCAAGGCGGGTGCGGACGTGACGGTGCTCGAGGCGGGCGCGCTGGCGGGCGGGATCTGCGCCAATCGCGTGCCGGTCGGGGATTTGGCGGTGCCGACGGGGCCGCACGCATTTTCGGCGCTCGATCCGCGCGTGCTGAAAGAATTGAAGCTGACGAAGGCGCTGCCGTTCGCCGAGCGCGATCTGCCGCTGACGCTGATGCGCGATGGCGAAACGCTGACGCTGCCGCGTGATGTGCACGAATGCCAGCGCCGCCTCGCCATCCTGAATGAAACCGATGGTGCGCGCTTTACCGCCTTCCGCCGCGAGCATTTCGCCTTCGCGCGGGCGATGCGGGCGCTGTGGTGGGAGGACGGCGATGTCGCCGACGAACCCGTCCGTACCCGGCTCCGGCGGATGAGCGTGACGCCGGCGGCGGCATTTCTTGAAAGCGCCTTCGAATCCGACATGGCGCGGGCTGCGTTCGCCTTCGATGCGCTGGCGGCCAATCCGTCGGCGCCTGGCAGCGCGCTGGTGCTGGCGTGGCAGGCGGCGCAGGAGATGTGCGGACTGCAAGGGGCCATCGCGGTGCCGGCCGGCGGTCCCGCCGTGCTGGTGGAGGCGCTGATGCATGCGGCGGCGCGCGCCGGCGTCACGGTGCGTCTCAATGCCGAGGTCGGCAAGCTCGATCTCGATGGCGAAGCAGTGCGCGGCGCGGTGCTGACCTCGGGCGAAACGGTGCCGGGCCGCACCATCCTGTCGAGCCTGACGCGCAAACAAACGCTGCTCGGATTCCTGCCGCCGGGTGCGGCGGGATTTGCAGCGGCGCGGCGGATCGGGACGGCGGCCGAGGTCGGCGAGGCCAAGCTGGTGCTGATGTTGAAGGCTTGTCCGCCGGCATTCGCCGAGCCCGCCCGCTATGTCATCGGCGACAGGCTTGATGGCGTAGTGGCGGCCTATGGCGAGGCACGCACCGGCGTCATTCCCTCCGATCTTTTCCTCGAAGCCATCGTGCTCGAACCGAATGATCCGCCGCCGCAGGAGCCGCATGCGGTGCTGCTGTCGGTGCGCATCCGACCGGTTCCGATTGCCGCGGACTGGAAAACGTTGGCACCGCAGCTCATCCAGACCGTCGTGCGCATGCTGGCCCATCACGCTCCGGGCCTTGCCGCCAGCATCACCGGTCTTGGTTTCGTACCGCCCGAACCGGCCGATGCGCTATGCCTCGCCGACATGGTGGCGCCTTGGCGGACGCGCATCGCGACGCCGGTGCGTGGGCTTTATCTGTGTGGCGCGTCGGCCGAGCCGATGCCGTGCGTGTCGGGACGGGCGGCGCGGATTGCGGCGGCCATGGTCGTCGAAGATGGAGCGGCCGCATGAGCCTCGACGCGACGCCGTTTCATGCCCGCGCGGTGGAAGCCAACCGCCTCAATGCCTGGGAGAACCGCGGCACCTTCACCCTCGCCACCCATTACGGCAGTGTCGCCGAGGAAGCGATCGCGGCGCGGTTCGGGGCGGTGATCGCCGACGTCTCGTGGCAGTGGCGGCTGGATCTTGCCGGCGAAGAGGTTTCGGCGCTGGTGTCGCGCCTGTTCAGTCGCGATGCCTCCGCGCTCGGCATGGGCGCGACGATGGAAGTGCTGTGGCTCAACGATGCCGGCGCGGTGCGCGGGCAGGGCGTTGTGATCCGCCTCGACCGCACTCGCTTCCGCCTCGTCTCCGCGACCGAGGATTTCGATTGGATCGCCGGCGCCGCGCGGCTGTATGGCGTCACGGTGGACGATTGTACGCGCCGCGAAGGCGCGCTGGCGCTGATCGGTCCGGCTGCCGGCAAAATTCTCCGCGCCGCCGGCTTTCCGGCCGGGCTGCCGCCGCTGTCGTTCCGCCCTGCGAGCTGGCGCGGGCTGGAGGTATCGCTGGCCCGCTCGGGCCTCGGCTTTGTGATCGGCTGTCTCGCCGACGACGCCCTAGTGGTGTGGGATCGGCTGATGGCGGCAGGCCATCCCTATGCCTTGCTGCCGGCCGGGCAGGCGGCGCTCGATATCCTCGAAACCGAAAGCGGCATGGTGCAGTCCGACCGCGACTACGCCCCCGCCCGCGAGGGTTTTGCGACCACGCCGACGCCCCAGGCGCTCGGATTGACGGCGGTTGTCGATCGCGCTCATCTGTTCAACGGGCGTGCCGGGGTCCTGGCGGCAGGGCCTGACACGGCGCTCACAGGGATCGTGTTCGAAGGCGAACCCGCCCGGCCTGGAACGGCTCTGCTCAAAGGTGCGGTGCCGGTTGGCCGACTCGTCACGGTGCGCTATTCCCCGGCCATGAAGCAGGCCATCGGATTCGCTGTGCTGCCTGATCCGGTGCCGGAAGGATGGTTAACGGCTGACGCGATCCGCTGCCGCCCGGTGGCGCTGCCTTTCTTGCCGGTTCCCGCGACGGAAGCCGGCGCTGAACCCGTTTAGATCCTGATGAGGGGCGGCAGGATGAAGCCGGAATGGTAGTCGATCCGGATACCGATCTTGTCGTTCGCGTCGGCCAGGGCGACCGCGCCGCGGCCCAGGTGTTGATGGCGCGTCATCTGCCAACCATGCTGGCCTTGGCGCGGCGCATGCTGACCGGCCAGGCCGAAGCCGAAGACTGTGTTCAGGAGGCGTTTCTCAAGGTCTGGACCCATGCCTCGCGCTGGCAGCCGGGCAAGGCCAAGTTCGAAACCTGGCTCTACCGGGTGACGCTGAATCAATGTTACGACCGCTTGCGCAAGCGGCCGACGGAACCGATCGAGGCGGCGGCCGATGTTCCCGACAGCGCCGACGCGCCCGACCGGGGTCTTGAGACCGCCGCTTTGGAGGCCGAAGTGTCGGCGGCGCTCAGGGAACTGCCGGAGCGCCAGCGCGCCGCGATCCTGCTCTGCCATTATCAGGAGCGGGGCAATATCGAAGCGGCGGAGATCCTCGGGATCAGCGTTGAAGCATTAGAAAGCCTGCTGGCGCGCGGGCGACGGGCGTTAAGGACGAAACTCTCGCATTTGCGGGATGGAGCGGAGTGATGAGTGACAACCAACCGATCGACGATCGGCAGTTCGCGCAACGAATTCTCAGCAGCCTGCCGACCACTCCGGTTCCGGCGGCCCTGGAAGCCCGCATCCTGGCCGATTTCGACCGGCTGGCGGTGCGGCGGACGGGATTGCTGGCGCGCTTCGGCGAGCGGTTGTGGCCCGGTGCTCCGGCATGGCAGCCGGCCTCGGTGCTGGCGCTGTCGCTGATCCTCGGGCTGACCGCAGGCGTCTTCGTACCGTCAACCACGACCAGTTCGACCGCGACCGAGCAGATCGTTGTCGCCTCCGACACCACGCCCGATCTGGATTTGGACAGGGACCAGTAAGATGAGCGCCATCTCTCCGCCCGAACGGCCGCGTCGCAATGTGGCGCTTATCATCTCCGTATGCATCAACCTGGTGCTGGTCGGCATTATCGCGACGGCCGTGGTCCGCATCCATTATTTCCATCCCATGATGCCGGGTGGCGGGCGCATGGGCGGACCGGGCATGGCCGGAATGGCCGAACGTCAGCAAGTACGCCTGATCATGTCGCCGCATGTCCTGATGGCGGTGGCGCCCGACAAGCAGGACGCGCTGCACGCCGTCGCCAGCTCCCACCGCGATCGCATGGACACGCTGCGCGATACGGCCATCACCGCCCGTCGCGACGTGCTGCAAATTTATGAGGCGCCGATGCTCGATCGTGCCGCGCTCGACCAAGCGCTCGGCCGCATGCAAGCCGCCGACGCCGCGCTCGAGTTGGAAGCGATCAAGACGGCTTCGGAAGCGAGCGCAATCCTCAGCGCCGATCAGCGCAAGCGCGTGCTCGATTGGCAACCGCACGGCGGCCGCGGCTTCGGGGGTTGGCACGGTCCCCGCCCCAACGGCGAAGGCCCGCCGCGCGAGGAGTGATCGCCTGTCCGGTGCTGCGGCGAAAAGGTGCGAACGCACATTGCTCTCAGCGGTCTGTTTGGCAACTGATTGAATTGTATTTGTTTTGTTCGAAATGTCGCACCCGAAAAACTCCCCTTGAACTGTGCGGGAGGTTTCCCCATTTCCATTAAATCCGCTGAATTGTACCGAGACCGCCGCGAGGCGAACTTGTCATGGCCCGCGACTGCGGCCATCCAGGTCTCGCCGCACGGCAGCACAAGAAATTTCGCCATTGCCGTCGAGACTGAGCAACACGACCTGGATCGCCCGCATTTGCGGGCGATGACACGGAGAGGTGCTCCGATCGCGTGTAATCCTCCGCCGCTTTACGCCGCTTTCGGCAGCCTGAGTTCCGCCGAGGTGCCTTCGCCGGGTTCGCTTTCGAGGCGCAGCGCGCCGCCCATGCGCCGGGCCAGCGCCACCACGATGGCAAGGCCCAGGCCGGTGCCGGTCGACACGCCGACGCGCGAAAACCGCCGGAACGCGACGCCGGCCGTCGAGCGTTCGGTCGGCGAGAAGCCGCCGCCGCTGTCGGCGACCGCAATCGAGATGGCGCCGGCATCCTCGTTGATCGACACCGTCACCCGGCCGCTGTCGGGCGTGTAGGTGAGGGCATTGGAGAGAAGATTCATCACGATGCGGCGCACCGCCATCGGATCGGCGAACACTTCCGAAGGCGCCGACGGCAGCAGGTTCAGCGTGATGCGGCGCGAGAAGGCGCGGCCGCCGCTTTCGGCGACGCAGGCTTCCACGACGTCGGCGACGTCGAAGCGTTCGGGCTTGAAGGGATAGCGCCCGGCCTCGATGTCGGCGAATTCGAGGATGTCGCCGACCTTGGTATGCAGGGCGCGGCCGGCCATTTCGATATCGCGGGCGTATTCGACGTATTTTTTGTGCCCGACCGGGCCGTAGAAGCCGCGCTCGATCACCTCGGCAAAGCCGATGATGGCGTTGAGGGGCGTGCGCAGCTCGTGGCTCATGTGGGCGACGAATTCGCTCTTGGAGCGCTGGCTTTCGATTGCGGCGCGTTCGGCGTTGGCGAGGCGCACCAACAGGCGCGCTTCGGCCGGGCGGGTGGAGCGCAAGGAGCGGATCGCTTCCGACGTTTTGGCGCGGCGCTCGAATTCGCGCACGAACACGGCCGCGAGCCAGGCGCCGACCAGCGCCGGTCCGAGGATCACGAACAGGTACAGCGGCATGGCGCCATACCAGGCGCTGAGGGCGCCGGGGTCTTCGGTCGGCACCAGCACCTTCAGCGGCCACGACGGCACCGCGGCGGCGATGGTGTTGCCGGAAAGCGGAGTGCCGGCGATGGGTGTGCCATTGGCGCCGGCGATGGCGAGATTGTTGAGCACCCCGGCCGGCACCAGGGGGCGGAAACGTACGGCGATGATGTCGATGCCCTGGCGGAATACGATCACGGTCGCGGCACCGTCGCCGACCACGGCGGGACGGTCGATGGCAAGCCCGGCGAGCGTGGTCATCGGGATCGGATCGCCGAGCGTGGACGAGACCTTGCCGAGCGCGTCCGACACCGCGATCGCCGAGACATCGGGTGGCAGGGTGAAGATTTCGCCGGCGGCGAACTGGCGGCCGATGCGGTGCTGGCGCGCCAGCGTTTCGCCGACCATGGCGGCGACGTCTTCGGCCCGCTTGGTCTGGAAAAAGGCCGCCTCGCGGTTGGCGTTGGCGGTTTCGAAGTGGAACTGGAGGGCGCCCGCTGCGGCAAAGCTGCCGGCGATCACCACCACGCACAGGATCACCGTCAGGCGGATGTTGCGCGTCGACAGGCCCGCGATTTTCGCCAGCGTGCCGCCCAACAGCGGCCGAATTGCGATTGTGAGGCCCGCCATGAATCCCGTGTCCTGCGCGGTCCGGTGATTCGCGCTCTCGGGATTATGAGAATCACTTGACTCGGTGTGAAGGGGCACAGGCGACTCAGGGTGTGTCCTGAGCCGCCCGCGCACCCGCCCCAAGGCCGCTCTGGCCTAACTCGCGATGGCGTGCCAGCCGGTCCCTGGATTGACCGACAGGGGGGTGGCCGACAACACCGATGTGCCGCTCATCATCATGGCTTCGTACTGACCGGTGGAGGCATTGCGCAGCAGCACGTCGCTGAAGCCGTCGCCGTTGTAGTCGGCCGAGCCGCAGGCGGTCCACGCCGAGCCAAGGTTCTTGGAGGCATTGCCGCTGCCGGAAAGCACGGTCGACCCGTTCATGAACCAGACGGCCACCTGGCCGGTGGAGGTGTTCTGCAACAGGATGTCGGACTTGCCGTCGCCGTTGAAGTCGCCGGTGGCGATCGCCTTCATGCCGGTCCCCGGATTCGACGCCAGCACGGTGTCGCTCGCGACGCTGGTGCCGTTCATCTGCCAGATCTCGAGTGCGCCGGTGGAGGTGTTCTGCCACAGGATGTCGGCCTTGCCGTCGCCGTTGAAATCGCCGCTGGAGATCACCTTGAAGCCGGACGGTGCATTGCAGATGGTGCCGGTGGATACGACGGTGCCGCCGTTCATCTGCCAGACCTGGACCTGACTGCCGTTCTGGAACACGAGATCGGATTTGCCGTCGCCATCGGTATCGCCGACGGCCACCACCTGCCAAGCCGGCGATGCGGGCGTCGTGACCGTCGCGGTCGCCGTTTTGGTGGTGCCGTTCATGGTCCAGATTTGGATCGCACCGGTCACCACGTTCTGCCACAAAAGATCGGACTTGCCGTCGCCGTTGAAATCGCCGGTGCGGACGTTGGTGAAATTGGAGTTGGGCGCGGTGAAGGTGGCGGTGGCGCTGCGTGTCGCCCCGTTCATGGTCCACACCTGAATGGTGGTGTTGCCGCTGACCGCGAGCAGCACGTCGCCCTTGGCGTCGCCGTTGAAGTCGCGCTGGACGATCTTGGCGCCGGTTGCCGGCGGAGGTGTGGTCGAGCCGCCGCCCGTCGACCCACCGCTTGCAGTGACGGTGTAGCTCTGGTCGGCGAACTGGAGTGTTTCGATGCCGGTCAGCGTGTCGGTGCCGGCGCCGTTGCCGGAAACGGTCAGCGACCCATTGGCATTGTAGGTCAGGGTATAGGCGGAGAAGTTTCCCGTATATTTCACCGTGTCGGTGCCGCTGCCGCCGGTGAAAATGTCGTTGCCCGCGCCGCCGGTGAAGACGTCGTTGCCGCTGCCGCCGACGATGGTGTCGCCGTCGTCGTTGCAGGTGACGGTCGTGGCGCCGTTGCCGCACACCAGCCGGTCGACCTTGGTGTTGAAGGCGATGGCGATGTTGTTCTTCATGCCGGTGGTCGACGAATAGGTGCCGGGATTTAGGTTGATGGTGGCCGCCTGGCTGAAGCCGGAAACATCGAGCGTATTGCCGGTGCCCTTGTCCCAGATGGTGATGACCGGGTTCTTGTTGACGGTGAAATCGAAGAACTGCTTGATCGACGCGTCGACGTTGCAGTTGAAGCCGAAGGTCTGGCCGCCGGAGAGCGGGGTCGACGTTGCGACGCCGTAAAGCTGCTGGACCGCCAGGATATCGAGCGGCATCCAGGTGGTGGGATAATTGCCGTTCCAGTTGGTGCCGGTCACCGGATATTGCGATGAATAGGTGCCGGTCTGGCCGCCGTTGATGTAGGACATGATCGTCCACTGGCGATTGTCATAGGCGCTGAACTGCTGCGTGGTGGTGTTGACGGCGCCGTTATAGGGGCCGGCGTGGCCGAGACCGAGGGCATGGCCTTCCTCGTGCAGGAATGTCTCGATGCCGTAGCCGCCGTAGTTCGAGAAGCCGCCGCTGACTGAGAAACAGGCTTGGCTGGTGTCGAGCGAGATCGGCGCCGAGGTGATGGTGCCGAGCGTCTTGCTGCCGACGGCGTCGGCACCGCTGGTGGCGCTGTAGATGGTGTAGGTGTAGGCGCCGCCGTCGCTGCCGCGATTGAAGGTGATCTTGGCCTGGCTGGCGGTGGTGGTCTTGACGAAGCTGATGTTGGCGACCGCTGCCCACAAGGCCAGGCCGGCGGTGAGCTGGGCCTGCTCGGCGGCGGTCCAGTTCGAGGCCGGGTTGAAGTAGAAATAGACCGTGCCCCCGGGTGTCCCCGCGGTCGTGGCGCCGAATTTGGAGGCGCGAACCCAAGAGGTCGAGTAGGTCGCCGGAGTGTCGGAGTTCCAGCCCCAATAGGAGGTGGGGGTCAAGGTCCCATCGGCCTTCACGCCGGTTAGGAATGAGACTTCATCTTGCATCGTGGGAGAGGTCGGCATGGTCTGCCTCGTTCGGATTGCGCGTGGGGAGTCTTGGTTTCTTTTCGCTTCCAAATTCTTGCAGCGCTACGTGACCGGGCGTCGTTCGTAGATCTCCCTAAGCAATCGAAGCAGTGCGAAAAACGCACGCGTTTCCAAGCGCAAGCGCGCTTGTTTGCAATACTTCCGATTCAGGATTCGACAGACTGATACAATCGTGAGGCGGCATGCCGCACGATGTGGCTGTGACAAAAGCCAATGAAATTGAAGCGAACTGTATCGACTACGGAGTTTGTTTTGAAGCGTTCGAAAGTTCGTGCACGGAGTTTCGAACCGTTTGAAATCTCCGTCCGCTTTTGGTCACAAAAGTGTGGGATTTGATCCAAATCGGCAGCAAAGAAAAACGCGGCGGAACCCGTCCGGGCGCCGCCGCGCTTCAATGGTGAAGTCCTTGTACCGATCGCTACGCCAGCATTTTCGAAACGACTTCGAACATGTTCGACGACAGGCCCGGCGTCTTCAGGATCGCGTCGAGTTCGGCCTGCATCAGCGCCTGACGCGCGGGATCGAAGCGGCGCCAGGTTTCGAAGGCGCCGGTCATGCGCGCGGCGACCATGGCGTTGATGCCGTCAAGCTGGCGCACCACCTCGCCGACCAGGCGATAGCCGGCGCCGTCGGCGGCATGGAAGCGCAGCTGGTTGGCGGAGAACGCGCCCACCAGCGCCCGCACGCGATTGGGATTCTTCATGTCGAAATGCGGATCGTTCATCAGCGCCTTGACGCGCTCCACCGTATCGGCGCGCGGGCTCAGGGCCTGCAGGCCCATCCATTTGTCGAGCACCAAAGGATCGGCGGCGAAGCGGTCGTGGAAATGGGCAAGAGCGCGCGCGGTGTGCGGCGAGGCCATGCGGGTCAAGGCGGCGACACCGGCGATCATGTCGGTCATATTGGACGCCGCTTGGTAGTGGTTGAGCGCCAACTCGGCGGCCCTGTCGTCGTCCGACGCGGTGAGGAAGCGCAAGGCCGCGTTGCGCAGCGCCCGCTTGCCGGCGGCTTTGGCATCGGCGGAGAACGGCCCGGTGTCGCCGAGCTTGCGGTAGATGTCGGCGAACTTGCCGGTGTGCGCCGCGGCGACGGCCTTCACCAGTTTGGTGCGGGCGGCATGGATGGCGTCGGGATCGACCACGTCCATCGCCATTGCGATTTCGCTTTCGAGCGGCAGCGACAGCATGTTCGCGGCGAACGCCATGTCGTCCAGTGCCTTGTCGAGCACCGGTCCGATGGCGGCGACGTAGAGCGGATCGGCCGCGGCGCCCTGCATCATCGCCAGCATGGCGGTGCGGGCGGCGGCCTGACCGGCTTCCCAGCGATTGAAGCTGTCGGGATCGTGCGCCATCAGATGCGTGCGGGCTTCGGCGCTCTGTTCATGCGCGAACACCGCTGGCGCCGAGAAACGCCGGCCGAGCGACAGCAGCGGCGCTTCCTCGACGCCGATGAAGGTGAAGGTCTGTTCCGGGGCGGTCAGTTCGACCACGCGTTCATCCGCGCCGGTCGCATTCTCGCCTTCGAGCGTCAGGGGCAGGGCGACGCCCGACTTGCCAACGAGGCCAAGGCGCACCGGAATGTGCATCGGCTTCTTGTCCGGCTGTCCCGGCGTCGGCTTCAGCGATTGGCCGATGGTCAGCGCATAGGTTTTCGCCGCCGCATCGTAGCGGCCCGCGGCGGTGATCACCGGCGTGCCGGCCTGGGCGTACCACAGGCGGAACTGCGTCAGGTCGCGACCGGTCGCGTCCTCGAAGCATTTCACCCAGTTCTCCACCGTCGCGGCCTGGCCGTCATGACGGGTGAAATAGAGATCGGTCGATTTGCGGAACGCCTCGTCGCCCACCAGCGTCTTCAGCATGCCGATGACTTCGGCACCCTTTTCGTAGATGGTGGAGGTGTAGAAATTGTCGATGGTGATGTAGCTCTGCGGCTGCACCGGATGCGCCAAGGGACCGGCGTCTTCCTGGAACTGGCGAAGGCGCAGCGCCCGCACGTCTTCGATGCGCTTGACCGCATGGGAGCGCTGATCGGCCGAGAAACCCTGGTCGCGGAAAACCGTGAAGCCTTCCTTGAGCGACAGCTGGAACCAGTCGCGGCAGGTGATGCGGTCGCCCGACCAGTTGTGGAAATACTCGTGCGCGACGACGCCCTCGATACGCGCGTAATCGTCGTCGGTTGCCGTTTCGGGCGAGGCCAGCAGCACCTTGTCGTTGAAGATGTTGAGGCCCTTGTTTTCCATCGCGCCGAAATTGAAGGCAGAGACGGCGACGATCATGAAGATGTCGAGATCGTATTCGCGCCCGTAGGCCTGCTCGTCCCATTTCATGGCCCGCTTCAGGCTGTCCATGGCGTAGAGGGCACGCGGCTCGTTGCCGTGCTCGACGAAAATCTTGAGATCGACCTTGCGGCCCGACATCGTGACGAGCGAATCCTCGAACACGCCGAGATCGCCGGCGACCAGCGCAAACAGGTAGCAGGGCTTGGGGAAGGGATCGCTCCACACCGCGAAATGCCGGCCGCCGGAAAGATCGCCCCGCTCCATCAGATTGCCGTTCGATAGCAGCACCGGGTAGAGCTTCTTGTCGGCCTCGATGCGGGTGGTGTAAACGGCGAGCACGTCGGGGCGGTCGAGGAAATAAGTGATGCGGCGGAAGCCTTCGGCCTCGCACTGGGTGCAGAACAGCCCCTTCGACGTGTAGAGGCCCGACAGCAGGGTGTTCTCGGCCGGGGCGATTTCCGTCACCACGTCGAGGACGAATTTCTCCGGCACCTCGGGAATGATCAGAAGTTCCGGTTCGAGCGTGTACTGGTCCGGCTTCAACGGGTGGCCGTCGATCGCCACCGAGACCAGCTTTACCGCCTCGCCATTGAGCACCAGCGGGGCACCGGGAGCGCCGCTGCGGATCACGCGCATGCGGGCGGCAACGCGGGTCGCCTGCGGATCCAGAGTGAAGTCGAGCGCGATTTCCGGCACGCGGTAATCGGGGGCGCGGTAGTCCTTGAGATGAACGGCGTGGGGCTCGTCGGTGCGCATGCGCAGGATCCGTCTTTTTGCGGCCGCACGGATATACCGCAGCGGCCCGCGTCATTCGATGGGTTTCACGAGATTTGGCGCGCAAATGGGGCCGAATGGGGGCGGCGAGGGCGTTAATCCCCAGCCGGCGCGGTTTACCCGAACGGCTGCGACACGTAGGAGCTGAAGGTCAGGACGTGGTCGACGGTATCGTCGTCGGGCCCCAGCGGCAGCAGCAGGTTTTCGCTGTGGGTAAAGTTCACATGCAGCACGTCGCGCCCGACCTTGCCGCGCACCGCCAGGGGGGCACGCGCCTCCACCACTTTTTTCAGCAGCGGGATGACGATCAGGTCGAAGCCCGGTTCGTCATAGGCGAGATCGCTCATGCGCCGGTTCTGCAGCGGCAGGCCGAAGCTCATCACGATCACGTCGCCGACGATGCGGTAGACGAAGTCGCCGTTTTCGACCTTGATCAATGTAACGTAGCGCAGCGACGAGGCGATTTCGCGCGGGCGGATGTCATCGCGGCAGGGGAAGCGGCGGCCGCCGCATTTGGAAAGCCAATAGCGGTAACCCGACCGCAGCACCGCGCTGTCGATGCCATCGACGGCGATGTCGTTGAACACCGAGCTTTCGGGAATGCATTTCGTGGCAGCGTGCAATGACATGGTCGCCCCCCTTACAGGCGCTCAGTTCCCCGTCTCGATCCTGGTGAGTATGTCCTGGGCGTCGTGTGCATAGTTCGCCAGTTCGGTCGGCATATCCTCGCCTGATTTGCGCGCCCAGTTGACGAGCGCAGTGGCGAGGCGTTCGAGCAGCGGGGCCGCGGCGATCAGCCGGGCCTGGCGCTCGATGCGGTTGGGATTGAGGTCGTATTCGGCGCCTGGCACGCGCCAGCCGCCCCAGTCCTGTTCGCCGGTGATCACCACCGGATAGGTGCCGGGCACGGGGTGGCGCGAGCAATCTTCGGTCGGCTGCCACTTGTTGCGGGCGCGGGTGACGCGCCAGCGTTCGTTCTGCGACTGCAGCTTTTCCGGGGTCGGTTCTTCCTGCTGCAGTTCCTCGGCAACGAAATCGCGCCCCAGGCCGCAATCGTAGACAACGCGGATCGGCTCATCGAGGCCCTTGGTCCACTGCGGCACGACGCGCTCGACCAGCGCCCATGTGCCCACAGGCCGGACGTAGACGCGCTGGTTCTTATGGAACTGGGCCTTGGCCATGCCTGTTCTCCGGACAGTTGTGAAAGTGTAAGCGCCAGCCGTTTAAGGCCGGGTTAAACACTGCGGCGTTGACCCAACGCCAAGTCGCAGCGCGACCACCCTCAGCCGGTTTGCCGGAGCGGCGGCAGGAGCGCGCCGGTCAACCAGTCCATGCCTTGCCGTAACGCTACGTTCTCCCCGATCACCAGGATCGCGGGACCTTCTTGGGCTGCGGCGGCGTCGCCGAGATCGGCGAGGGTGGTGATGTGTACTACTTGGGCATCGAGCGAGGCGTTGCTGACCACCGCCGCCGGTTCGCTGGGCGCCCGCCCGGCCTCGATCAGCCGGGCCGCGATGTCGCCGGCATGCTTTTTCGCCATATAGAGCACCAGCGTCGGCGAGCCTTTGGCGATGGCCGCCCAGTCGAGGTCGGGCAGCTGGCCGTCGGCGCCATGGCCGGTGAGGAAGGTGACAACGTGATTGGTGTCGCGATGGGTGACCGGGATGCCGGCGTAGGCGAGGCCCCCGATACCCGCCGTTACGCCAGGCACGATGCGGAACCGGATGCCCGCTTGCGCCAAGGCTAGCGCCTCTTCGGCGCCGCGCCCGAATACCAGGGGATCGCCGCCCTTCAGCCGCAGCACGCGCTTACCTTTTTGGGCGACGGCGACGAGGGTGCGCGAAATCTCGGACTGCCTGCACGATGTGACGCCCGCCCGCTTGCCCGCGAAAACCAGTTCGGCGCCGGGCCGCGCCAGCGTCAACAGGCTTTCGTTGGCCAGCGCGTCGTAAAGGATTACGTCGGCCGCACTCACTGCGAACAGCCCGAGCGCCGTGATCAGTCCGGGATCGCCGGGACCGGCGCCTGCCAGCCACACAGTGCCGGGCTCGAAGGCGGGCAGGGCCAGCGCCGTCGCCAATTTCTGGATGGCGGCGCGCTCCGCCGCGGTGGTGAGGTCAGATGTCATTTATCAATCCGGCATTGTGAAATATAGTGTACCACGTTCGTATTGGGTAAAATAGCCATCTTTCAGGCGAAACTTGCCTTCTTGGCGTTCCCCTTCAGGCCCTGCTTGCGTTACACCCATGCTTCGCCAACTTGGAAACCATAGCGCCATGCTCAAACCCCGCTCGGACCTTAAGCCCAACACCTTCGAAAACGAGATTTTCCCGCTGATCACCCCGAACGGCTTCCGCGAGTACGATGCCCGCTGGCTGTTCGGCAAAGAGCTGAATTTGATGGGCGTTCAGGCACTGGGTCTGGGCCTTGGCACTTACTACATGCAGGAAGGCGTCAAGCGCGTTGTGACCGGCCACGACTACCGCTCCTATGAACTCTCCATCAAGAACGCGCTGACGCTCGGGCTGATGCAGGCGGGCTGCGAAGTCGTCGATATCGGCCTGGTTTTGACGCCCTGTGCCTATTACGCGCAGTTTGCGCTCGATTGCCCGGCCGTCGCGGTGGTCACGGCCAGTCACAACGAGAATGGCTGGACCGGCGTCAAAATGGGTTGCCAGAAGCCGCTCACCTTCGGCCCCGACGAGATCAACCGGCTCAAGGATATCGTTCTCAACAACAAGGGCGTGGAACAGCCCGGCGGCAGCTACACCTTCGTCGAGAATTTCATTGAGACCTATCTCGAAGCCGTCACCAAGGGCCACAAGCTGTCGCGCCCGATCAAGGTGGTGGTGGCAACCGGCAACGGCACGGCCGGCCTGTTCGCGCCCGAAGCGCTGCGCCGCATCGGTGCCGAAGTGATCGAAGTCGACACGGCGCTCGACTACAATTTCCCGAATTACAATCCCAATCCCGAAGATCTCCACATGCTGCACGCCATGGCGGCGGCGGTGAAGAAGTATGGCGCCGAACTTTGCGTCGGCGTCGATGCCGACGGCGACCGCTGCGGTGTGGTCGACGACAAGGGCGAGGAGATCTTCGCCGATAAGGTCGGCGTGCTGCTGGCGCGCGACATCTCTGCCAAGGTGAAGAATGCGCAGTTCGTCGTCGACGTGAAATCGACGGCCATCTACACCATCGATCCCGTGTTGAAGGCCAACGGCGTCAAGACCGACTACTGGAAGACGGGTCACTCCTACATCAAGCGCCGCACCGCCGAACTGGGCGCCACGGCCGGCTTTGAAAAGAGCGGTCATTATTTCTTTAATCCGCCCTATGGCCGCGGCTATGACGATGGCGTGGTTGCCGCTATCGCGGTGTTGGAGATGCTCGATCACGCCGGCAGCAAGAAGCTGTCGGATCTCGAAGCGACGCTGCCAAAGACGTGGTCGTCGCCGACCATGGGCCCGTATTGCTCCGATGGCGCCAAGTACAATGTCGTCGCCGCGATCACCAAGGAATACGAGGATTTGAAGGCCAAGGGCGAGAAGATTCTTGGTCAGGACATCGCCAGCATCGTGACGGTCAACGGCGTCCGCGTGACGCTGGAAGACGGCACCTGGTGCCTGGTGCGCGCGTCCTCGAACAAGCCCTCGCTGGTGGTGGTGGTCGAAAGCCCGACGTCCGACGCGGCGATGCACGCCATCTTCAAGGACCTCGACGCCCGCCTGTCGAAGCATCCGGAAGTCGGCGAGTACGATCAGAAAATCTAGCTTTCTGCCCCCGCGGGCAACGCGGCTTGCGACGCAGGCACGAAGACCGTGGGGGAAGTGGCCCGCAGGGCCGAAGGGGGCTTTACCAGGGGCTTGACGGGTTTCGACCCGTCAGGCCCTTTTTCTATTCGCTATTCGCTATTCGCTATTCGCTATTCGCTATTCGCTATTCGCTTCATCCAACCACGCTCCACGCCATCCTGACCACCGAAAACGTCGCGATCGCGGCGAAGAGGACGCGTACCTTTTTGGCTTCGAACTCGTTGGCATAGTGGGTGGAGATCAGGGATGTGGCGAAGGCGGTGGGGGCGACCACGGCGAAGGCCATCAGGTTGACATAGCCGTAGGAGTAGCGCGGCAGCTCGTGCATGTTCCATCCGGCGGCGACGGCGACCACGGCTCCGGCCGCGGTAATGGCGACGGCGAACAGGCTGGCATTGGCGCTCGCCTTGTCGGACGCAAGCCCGCTCGCGGTCAGCAGCGGCGCGCCGAACGCCGCACCACTGAGGCCGAGCATGCTGGCGAGCGCGCCTTGCAGGCACGCCGCAATCATCGCACGCCATCGCGATACGGCCGGGCGTGGTTTTGCGTTCGCGAAGGTCAACACCACGGTGCCGAGCCCGCCGACGGTGAAAATCAGCACAAGGATCATCGCTGATAGCGTCAGCCCGACGAAGGTGCCGACGATGACCCCGATCGCAAGGGCTGGGGCGGCGCGGCGGGCGAGGTTCCAATCGGGGACGCGGGTCGCGAGCAGCCCCAGCGACAACGGCAGCAGCGCGGCGAATCCGGTCCCGGCGGCGAGGTGAAAGGCTTTGTCGGGCGTCAAGCCGGCGTTGCGCGCAGCCAGGAACAATGCTGGCACCAGGATCAATCCGGCGCCGCGTCCGAGCGCGCCCGACACCAGTCCCGCCGCCGCGCCCGCAATCAGAAGTCCCAGCCCCAAGGTGCCGAGATCGTTGCCGCCGCTCAAGAAATCCATGCCGTCACCCGCGCCTGCCTGAAAATCAAGATTAGGAGTTGCGAGGTTTGAGGGATAGCGCGATTACATCGCGGCACCGGGCGCCTCTGCTATTGGCGCCAGCCTACCTCCACGCCGAGCACGCGGCCCTTGTTGAGCGGCGAGAAGGTCGGGCGGGCGCCGCCGGCATAGCCGAATGGGGCGGTCGATGGCAGCGTGGTATCGCCGCCCCAGGTGGCGACATTGGTCAAATTGCGGCCATAGGCGGCGACGCTGAGATTGCCGCGCACGAAGGCGAGGCGCGCATCGAACAGATCGGTCTCGGCCAGTCGCCCGAGATTGGTGTCGTTGTAATAGGAGGCATCGCGGTGGTGCCAGCCGGCGCGGGTTTCCAGCGTTCCACCGGCCAACGGTGCCGTGTAGAAGACATCAATCCCGGCGCTCAGCGGGGCAAGCCGCGGAATGCGCATGTGCTTGTCGGCATCGTTGACGACAAGATCGCCGTTGAGGTCGGCCGTGACCTTGGCATAAGCGCCGTGCACATAGCCGGCCTCCGCCGCGATGGCGAAGCGATCGATGACATTCCAACGCGCGTCCACCTCGCCGCCATACAAATCCGCAGTGCCCGCGTTCAGCACCAGCTGCTGCACGCCGGAAACCGGATCGGCGAGATTGGTTTCGCGCTGCATGTCGTCGATGTGGTTGTGGAATACGGCGACATCGAAATGCCCGTCGGTAAATTGCCGCTTGAGGCCAGCTTCAAACGTGCTCACCGTTTCCGGATCGTAGGCCAGCGGTTTCAGGCCGAGGCTGGAGGTGCGGAAATTGGCGCCGCCGCCGCGAAAGCCGCGCGACCAGTTGGCATAAACATCCGTCTGCGGATCAGCTGTCCACTGCACGCC
Source organism: Rhizomicrobium sp. (assembly GCF_056722145.1). Classification (NCBI taxonomy): domain Bacteria; kingdom Pseudomonadati; phylum Pseudomonadota; class Alphaproteobacteria; order Micropepsales; family Micropepsaceae; genus Rhizomicrobium; species Rhizomicrobium sp. Next base: position 18,867 of record NZ_JBWZET010000148.1, read on the forward strand.
GAGGCGCGGTGAAAAATCGGTCCACGATTGGAAGAACGGCGTATCGGAAAACACCAGTGTTTTCGCATCCATGTCGCCGCCATCGAGGCCTTCGCCGGGGGCGCCTCCAATGCTGTCGGCGGCGCGGCGCACCCGCGAAATGCGCGAATGCTTGTGCTCATAGGTGGCGCGCAATCCGGCGCGGACACTCAGCGTTTCGGTGGCGTGCCAGGAGCCGTCCGCGAACCCGTCCCAATCCTGGAAATAGCCCTGGCCGCCGCCGGTGCGCCGGAACGTCGGCGAGAAATTGCGTTCGTCGATGTAGAGCAGGCTTTCGTCGCTGTACGAGGCGCCCGCCACCAGCGAGGCGGCACCGGCGTCGAGCGCGTAGCGCAGCTCACCATTGTGTTGGCTTTCGGCGTTGAGGATGCGGGTGTGAAAGACGAACTGCGGCGTCGAGTCGATATCGGCCGCCCATGGCACCGTCGCGGACCGCCAGCCGGCGAGAGCCGTCATAGTGCCGGTGCCGAGTTGCGCGTTGGCTTGCGCTGTGACCTGGGTCCAATCGGTGGCGGCGCGGCCGCGATCGTCGATCGAAAAGCCGAACGTGCCGGGCGCGAACAACGCGTGGTTCTGGCCCGCCGGGCCGTCGCCATTATCCTGACCATGTTCGGCGCGCACGATGAGATCGATGCCGTCGCCGGGCGTGAGTTTGAATGAGGTGCGCACGGCATAGCGCGAGGTGGCGCCGAATTTCGAGTCGTCGAAGCGATTGGTGAACCAGCCATCATCGCGGCCAATAATCATCGCGATACGGACGGAAAGCTTGTCCGCGATTACCGGGCCGCCCATCGCGGCTTCCACGGTTGTGTTGGGCCCGGTCTCGGTCGCGATCCGTCCGCGCACATCCACCGTGTCGCCGGGCTCGCGCGTATGGATCAGCACCGCACCGCCGGTGACGTTGTGGCCGTAGAGAGTGCCTTGCGGCCCGCGCAGCACCTCGATGCTGTCGACATCGAACAGCTCGGTCAGCGATCCGGCGTTCATGGCGAGATAAAGGCCGTCGGCGAACACACCAACCGCAGGATCTACCGAGGGAATCGAGGAATTGACGCCGATGCCGCGAATGGAAATGTTGGCAATGCCGCGCGCGGTGCCGAGATCGTCGATTTGCACATTCGGCATGACATTGCCGAGATCGGTAAGGTTTGCGACGTTGCGCGATTGCAAATCCGCCGGACCAAACACGTCTAACGCGAGCGGCGTGTTCTGCGGCGTAGCGCTGCCGAGTTTGGATGCGGTCACGACGACTTCTTCGCCGGCCTCGGCGCGGCAGGCGAGAGCGATGGCGGCAGATACGAGGACAAGCTTACGAAACATCGCGACCTTCCGGTGAGAGCGATGCGTCCTTAGCCTGCCGCGCTCTCTTTGGCGAGAGGGTCGCGTGTCAGCACGACCGAGGTTTCGATCTGCCGGTCCGATACTGTCCAGTACGTTCGCAGCAGCGCGTCGGTTTCGGCGCGGGTCGTCATGACGAAGCCGTGGCGCTGGTAGAATCCGATCGCCCAGGCGGCGTCGGCCCAGGTTCCCACCAAAATCGGACCGTCATAGCGGGCGATCAGGAATTTGAGCAGCCTGGAACCGAAACCTTTGCCCTGCATCGACGGCAGCACGTAAGCGTGACGGATCAGAGGCTGGTTTTTGACGAGTTGCAGTCCCATGACGCCGGCCAGTTCGCCGTTCTCCTCCCATCCCCAAAACATCACGCCGCTGGCGATTTCCGATGCCAGCGCCGCGGCGCTCATATAGGGATCATGAATGCAGTCGGGCGGGATCGCGCCGCGGTATTTTTCGGCCCCGGCGTTGACGATCGCGGCGATGGCTGGCTGTTCGTCGTCACGGCAGGTGCGGATGGCCATGAACTCCTCCCGGTTTGGCTCTGAAATGGGCATTAGCAGGCGCCGTTGCAAGGGCGCATCCGACATTTGCTTGAGCCGTTGTCGTCAAGCCGCTAAACCTGTGGCCAACACGGAGGCGGATCATGGACAGGCGCACGGTGTTGGGTCTTGGCGCGGCGGCGCTGACGGCGATGAGCGCGAAGGGTGAGACGATGAAGTCCGACGGCACGCTGTCGACCGATCCGACCGAAATCATTCCGCTGTGGCCGGCGACGCCGCCAGGCGGTGAGGGCGTGCAGCTCAAGGCGCGCATCGTCGAGCGGTCGCCAACGCCCGACATGGTGCACGACCGCTATGTCGACAGCGTCGGTATGCCAATCCTCACCGTGTTCCGGCCCGACAAGCCCGATGGCTCGGCGTTCGTGCTGTGTCCGGGTGGCGGCTATGTCCGCACCGTGATCGACAAGGAGGCCTTCGAAAGCGCCCGCCGCTTCAATGCCGCCGGCATCACCGTGTTCGTGCTGCGGTACCGGCTCCCGGGCGAGGGCTGGGCCGACCGCTCCGACGTGCCGTTGCAGGATGCCCAGCGCGCCATGCGGCTGGTGCGCGCCTATGCCGGCCACTACGGCATCGATCCGGCACGCGTCGGCGTGCTCGGCTTTTCTGCCGGCGGTCACGTCGCCGCCTCGCTCGCCACGCGCTATGGCGAACAGGTCTTTGCGCCGATCGATGCAGCCGATGCATCCGATCCGCGTCCCGCCTTTGCCGCGCTGATGTATCCGGTCGTCACCATGAGCGACAAGGCGCATACCGGTTCGCGCGACAAGCTGCTCGGCCCCGAGCCGTCGGCTGCGGCGATCGCGAAATACTCCTGCGAGCTGCACGTTACAGCCGCGGCACCGCCGAGTTTCATCTGTTTTGCCGGCGACGATCCGGCGGTGCCTCCGCTCGGCAATGGCTTGGCGCTCTATCAGGCGCTGATGGCCGCCAGGGTTCCAGTGGAACTGCACGCCTTCGAAAAAGGCGGCCACGGCTTTGGCATCGCTGGCGCCGCCGGCAAGCCGTGCGCGGCATGGCCCGATCTCTTCCTTGCCTGGGGCCGCGCCCACGCTTGGTTCAAACCCGCTTAGACCAGACCGGAATGCAGGGCGAGGCGACAGTCTCGTTGGCAATGCCGCGTTCGAGGCGGAACAGCGTCAGGAATTGCAGCTTCGGCGGATGAATCGGGCCGTTGCGCTTGAGATCCGCCGCCCGGCACATGATCGTCGTCGCCGCCGCGGCATGGGTCCGCGCCAGGACGAATTCGGAATATTCCAGCTTGGCGCCGATGCCCTTCGGCAGCGTCACCGGCAACGTCGGGGTGTCCGAGAACAGGTACACTGGCCCCTGCGCCAGCGCAGCTTCAAGGTCCTGGGTGTGGCGCAGGACGTCGATGCGATAGGGCTTCGGCCGCACCATCGGATAGCCTTCGAAGCGATCGGTATCGAAGCTGTAGGCGTGCAGTCCGGCCGGGAAGTGGCGATAGAGGTATTTCGCCATCTTCATGTGCGGCCGGATGCCGAACGGATACACGGCGAGGAACAGCATGGCGGCCACCGCACTCCAGCCGACCAGCTTTCCGATCCATGACGTGCGCCACAGTTTGAGCCGCGGGAATGCCAGCACCGGCCAGGCGGTGGCAAAGATGGCGAGCGGGAAGAGGAAGCGTTCCTCCTTGTGCGCCATGAAACAGTGCACCAGGAAGAACGGCAGCGTCACCCAGGTCACGGCATGGCGCGGCGAACGCACCCATGACACCACCATCGCGATCATCAAGACGGCGGTAATCGGTGCGAAAATGGTGCCGGGCTCGAGATAGAAATAGGCGAAGAGCGGCGAGGTGCCGAATGTCTTGGCGGCGACGCCCTGCACCAGATTGACGTCGACATAGGTCCACGGCGGGAAGCACCAGACGCCATAACCCCAGCGGTCGATCAGCGCCGCAACCGCGACGGCGAGCAGTCCACCCCCGGTGAACAGCGCGAGACCCCTCCGCGTCGTGCGGCCTTGGAACGCCAGCCACGCCATCAGGCCGAGGGTCATGAACGCGCTCTGGTAGCGGCATTCAAACGCCACCCCGGCCAGGAACCCGGCGATCAGCAGCCGTCGCATTCCGCCGCGCATTGCCAGCACCAGGGCGAAGGTGAAAAAGGCGCAAGCCGCGGTTTCAGACGCGGTGCGTACGAAGAGATAAGGCAGGAAGCCCATGAACGGCAGCATTGCCGCGAACGCGCGCTTGTCGTCGTCGCGTTCGAGGGTCCCGAGCATCCAGCGCGCGAACGTCGATAGCGCCGCCAACGACAGAATGCCGGTCGCGAGCCGCAGCACGAACATCAGGTCGAACAGGTCGGTAAGGCCAAGTGCGCGCAGCGGCCGGACGATTACATAATAAAGGAAGGGCTGCAGAAACGGACGCGCCCGCGCGCCGAATTCCCAGGGCAGATCGGCGGGGCTGGTGATGCCCAGCTTCATCGCCATGTATTCGAGAATCTGGAAGTGCTCGTCGGGAAAGAAGAAGGTCTCGCTGAACCAGGCGGTCACCAGGGTCACGACAGCCAAAATTGCGAAGCCGCGGTTCAAGGCGCCCTCGGGTCCGGGGGCGGAGAGGTAGCGCTGCACCGCCGCTGCGGTCCGC